>JAYENE010000441.1:0-2121 GCA_034721935.1 Thermodesulfobacteriota bacterium | reverse complement strand
ACGATCCCGGATACTATGAAATATGTCCTCACCGGCGTTTCCCCGATTAATCACATGATAATATGCGCCAGGGTACTCCACACGCAATGGCCTTGCCATATATACCGCCAATTTGTTTGAATTTATTACATGATTTTCATCACTTCTTATAGAAAAGCTGATTTGATAAGTCAATAGTTAATATTTAAGATGTGACCCCGTTGTTTTCACATTGACATAAACACTTTTTATGTGTATAATTTTGATTAAAAAAAGGGTGAAATGAAAAATATGGCACACAACATAATCCGTCGCAGCATCGCACTCCCAAATGAATTGGTTGAAGAATTGCGCTCTATAGCTCCTCCTGAACTCCGGGATAACTTCAATCGCCTGGTCACCTTTGTTTTGATCGATTTCACAAGACGTCAAAAAAAATATCGATTTGAAACAGCCATGGCTGAAATGGCCAATGACCCTGCAATCAGGGAAGTGTGCTCTGTTCTGGCCGAGGAATTTACGGAAGCGGAAAACGATGGTTTGTGAATTATGATCAAGCGCGGCGGAATTTATCTGGTAAATTTGAACCCGATTAAAGGCCGGGAGCAGGCGGGCCGCAGACCCGTTCTCGTGATATCAAGCGACGCAATAAATAAACAACCGCTTGTTGTTTCAGTTGTAGTAGGGACAGATGCCCGGAACGTGCTAAGAAACTATCCCACAAACATACGAGTGCCATCAGGTGAAACGGGCCTTCCCAAAGATACAGTATTTCTGTGTTTCCAAATCCGCTCTCTGGATCCTAAAAGATTTCACGATCCAAAGTCAAAACAACCTCAGTTGATTGGAACCATGCCTCCACACAGAATGAAAGAGGTTGTCGAAGCCCTTAAGCTGGTCCTGGAGATCGAATAGACTTTGCCTCGGATCTCTGTCTTTTTCATCCGGTCATCCTCCCATCTAGTCATCCAAATCATCCAAGATTCCAAAAGAATCCATCCGTTCCGAAGGAACTCATCCTTCGCGAAGCGAATCATCCCAATTCAGAATAACGCAACTTCATAGCTACGCCCCCCATTTTGTTTTCAGGCTCGTTAAATCCACCAGCCATCCTATAAGCAACGACCAAATTAAAGAACTCAGAAAAAAGAAAAAATACTCCTGAAGGCAACCTCGACAAAAATGGCAAACCACTCAAATTCTCAAGAGATACAGAATCAGACTGGACCGTTAAAAATGATAAGCCTCATTACGGTCTTAAGGAGCACGCCGCCGTTGATATCAATCACGGCCTTATCTTAGCCACCACTCTAACGCCTGCTTCCACCAATGGCTCAAACTATCTCCCCTATTGCACCATTTACAGCCGGCACACAAAGCAGCCCTTAAAAAAAGTTTATGCTGATAAAGGCTAGTTCGGAAAACCCAATAGAGAATTTCTTTCTATGAACAATATAGACGATGGCATTATGAGAAAGAATACTACTTCGGCTAAACTCACCTCCTATGAAAAAAAGCGTAATAAGAAAATATCAAAAATAAGTTACATCGTGGAACAGTACTTCGGATTAAGTCACCTGCACGATAAAGCCTATAGAACTCGGTTTACAACTATCATGAAAAACAAGGTTGACTGCTAGTATCGCCAGAACGTCTATAATATCACAAGGGGTCTTAAAATCCTGAAGGTTGCCACTATCTAAAGATGAGGTGCGCCCGCCGGATGAAAACCACAGGGGTCAGTCCAAAAACAACCCAAATAGGACTGACAAACACCAGCGCTAATGATTGTTTGGCTGCGTTTCTGATTATGTTTCTAGAATTTTCACCTCGCTTTCGGCTCAAAAGTCATGACCACCGGCCCAGCCGGTGGCTTGCTTAAAGCCCTATAAGGGCATTGAATACTGATAACCCCTTAAGGGGCATTATTTTGTTAAAGTAACTGCTCTGTGACCAAATCCATTTTTTATTGGGTAAGCAGGGGGACGCCCATGAAAATATGCGTTGCATGGGGTAAGCAGCGGGACGCCCATGAAAATATGCGTTGCATGGCATATTAAAGTGTGGTATAGGATTAATTATGCCAAGAAAAGCAAGAATTGACGCGCCCGGAGCATTACATCATATTATCTGTCGAGGGAT
>JAYENE010000440.1:0-2124 GCA_034721935.1 Thermodesulfobacteriota bacterium | reverse complement strand
TGACAAATATCTGCCTATGTGGTTCGTTTGCATCCTCATATATCGCCACCAGCATCATGCCGCGCATGGATACGTTGCCACCGCCAAGATGGTTGTTTGTGAGATTCGCATAGTTTCCGGCTGTGCTAAAGTTACTGGTTACGTTGTATACCAGCATTCCATAAGGGTAACTGGTACCAAATCCTTTCTCATCCCAGTAGTGCGCATCCTCAGGCACTTGATTGAATCCATTGAACGTCAAATTGACATTATTCGACATCACATCCTTCTTATCCCATGTGTACATCATATACAGCCTTGCCTCTACGACCGTACCTGTAACTGACAGATTGCCTGCAGTCCAGCTTGCGTTGTATGTTGTCCAGTCCGGATGGGCGTAACTGCTCAGATAATAGCTGTCGCCTGGTGAATAGATCAGACTGCCGTTGAGATCATACATCTCCCATGTGGTCATGTTCGATCCGCCTGTGTAGGTCTTGCCCTTGTAGCCGTTGTTCACGACAATTACATCCAGCGTGGTTACATTGTTCGTCTCGTTGGACTCAGCAACTTCAGCATTACAGTCGGCTGTCACTGTTATCGTCACAGCAGCGCCGGCAGATCTGATGGTCGGGTCGGTGATGGTCACGGTCTCGTTTGCTCCAGCCGCCAATAAAGAGATTGAAATGGTCGCACTGTGCCCATCGCTGAGCGCAAAACAGGCGGTAGATGCTACTGCGGCACCATTACCGATGTTCTCGATCTTAGCAGAGATGGTGTTGCTCTCGTTTCCGAAGAGATAACCACCACAGTTCGGGGTGATGCTCGCTACGATCAGGTCGGGGTGGGTTTCTGCCGGGCATGTTGTCAGGTTCATCAGCGGTGCCTGATAGGATCCGTCCGCGTAATCGACTGTAAACTGTACTAATGTGACATTCTCATACGTATTAGCATACGAACTGCCATTTACTCCATCGATATCACGCTGTGTTCCGCTGCAGTATATCGCTGCGGTAACATTGATGCCGGTATCGCCTGAAGTGTACCCATTCCTATCAAGCATTGGTGTCAGATCGGCGACGTACCAGTAGTCAGGGTCAGGATCACCATCCAGCGCACCTACTGTGACATAATCACTTGGATTTACGTCAAGCCAGACCTCAACTATTTCTCCCTCTGCTGCAGTAGAATTTATCTCACCCCATGCTACTGTCGCTGCCTGCACACCTCCTACAAATGTTATCACACCAATTAGTGTGACGACCGCCAACATTCCGTTTTTACCCGTTTTCATACTTTCCTACCTCGGGGGCCATGTAGTGTTTGCAGTGACTATCACCTCGTATCCTCTGGCTGGTTTCACATCAAAGGGAACACCGCCAAACTTGGTTGGTGTCAGCTTTGTATAGGTCTCCATCTTTTGACTCGTCGAATTCCACCAGCCGACCATGTCACAATTTGGTTGTATATTCTTTATTAGTGCATCTTCATTGTCTATCGTGGTGTTGAACGGCATACCTATCCAAGTCCTTCTATTAATAGCGCCCTTCTTCAATTCAAGCGGACAAATAGGCGGCACCCATCCCACGACTGTCCATGTAGTGTTTACGGTGACTATCACCTCGTATCCTCTGGCTGGTTTCACATCAAAGGGAACACCGCCAAACTTGGTTGGTGTCAGCTTTGCATAGGTCTCCATCTTTTGACTCGTCGAATTCCACCAGCCGACCATGTCACAATTCGGTTGCAGAGCTTTTATTAGTGCATCTTGGTTTGTTATCGGTGGATTCATGCTGGGCATGGTGATCCACGTCCTTCGATTAATCGCACCCTTCTTAAGCTCGTACTTGATCTTGGTCACATTACCCTCGATCTGCACACCAGTTGCATTACACGTCACCTTGTAGTATCGCTGGTCATCATCGCCTGCATTCGTGTCCTGCCATGACGTGCTTGAGGTTGTTGCATTCGGCGTCGCCGAGAATCCTGCAGTCAGGTTGTTTGTGATGTAGATGTCGAATGATGAACAAGTGCCAGTCCAGTTGCCCCAGTCAAGAGTCACATTCGTACCATCCCATGTTGGAACCAGATACGGCTCTCTAATTACCCAGAACCGATCAAGTTTATCGGTATCGCTCGCAAGCA
>JAYENE010000439.1:0-29537 GCA_034721935.1 Thermodesulfobacteriota bacterium | reverse complement strand
ACCAACGACAGTCATCATTTCAATTAAGGTAAAGCCCGATTGTTTATTGCAAAGCCGCATAGAGCCTCTGAAGAATGAGGTTTAAATCTGAGATCATGAATCTGCTACTCCTGCTATTATATCAAGCAAATTTTGTGCCATCTACTACTTCAGACCTCGTCAAGTGGTCGAGTAGTTAACTGGTCAAGTGGTTGTTACTATTGAGACCTTTCATAACCCCGGTATCGTCATTGCGAGCAAAGCGAAGCAATCTCACAACATGCTGATAAGCCATAAGATTGCTTCGTCGTTTCACTCCTCGCAATGACCATAAGTGTTGTTTTTCAAAGGACTCTATATTTCTGTGTGGGTCTGTGGCTAAATATAGGAAAAACCGGTGAAAATAACCATTTTTTGACGAAAATCATCAACTATCTACTGCAAATAAAATCCACACCGTTTTTAAATATGCGTATACCGGCTGTAATTCCCGGATCTGCCGCACCTCCCCGGCGCTTTATCCTTTCCTTGTCGCGTGTCCAGTCCGGATGATTTGTC
Source organism: Thermodesulfobacteriota bacterium (assembly GCA_034721935.1). Classification (GTDB taxonomy): domain Bacteria; phylum Desulfobacterota; class Desulfobacteria; order Desulfobacterales; family ETH-SRB1; genus Desulfaltia. The sequence goes on along the minus strand of JAYENE010000439.1, from coordinate 29,000 downwards.
AAGTATTGTTAATCCCCAAGAAGGTTGCGGTCAAGCTGCTATAGAACTAATATTTTCAAAATTAGCATAATTTAGCTGGCTTAACTCCCAGTTATTCTGAAGATTAAGCCAAAATTGAGGACTTCCTCCTAAAGCCTTCGACAGCTTCATCGCCATTTCAGCGCTTATTCCACGTTTTCCACGACATATTTCATTAACGGTTTTTGGCAATACACCTATGTATTTGGCGAGGGCGGTTTGAGTAACTTCAATTTCCTCTAACTCGTCCTGCAACACTTCGCCCGGATGTACTGGTGTAAAGTGTATCTTATCCATCCGATACCTCCTTGATATTATTAATGGTAATCAACAATTTCTACATCCAATGCATTCTCATTTTCCCACTTAAAACACATTCGGTACTGTTTATTTATTCGAATGCTGCATTGACCTTTTCTGTCTCCTCTCAATGTTTCAAAACGATTTCCCCGTATCTCTCGAAGATCTTGCATAGAAATAACGGCTCCAAGACGAGCCAGCTTTACCAGCGCTTTTCTATGCAATTCTTTCGGTAGTGTCTTCAAAGCCTCTTTGGAACTTCTACCGTAATTAATATCCTCTGTACCCTTGTTTTTGAAATTTATTATCACAATTATTATGCCTTCGCTATCATATACTATACCGACGTATGGTATACTTGTCAAACAATTGTACTAAAAATCAAGGCCAACCTGCGTTTGCCTTGCAATATATGTATTCTGGGTTCCTGCGTTAGCGGGAATGACAGATAAGTGAGCTTTTGCAGAGGTCTCATTCATTGTACAAAGCTGAAGAGTCAGGGATCAGTGGTTTTTCCGGGCAATAAAATCAACGCCGTTTTTAAATATGCGTATTCCCGTTGTCAGGTTTGAATCCGGTTTTTTGCCGCTGCGCTTTATTATTTCTCTGTCGAGCGTCCAGTTTGGATGATTTGTCCAGTGGTTAAAAGCTTCGGGATGAGGCATAAGGCCGAAAATCCGGCCCGTGGGATCGCATATGCCTGCAATATCATTTATTGACCCGTTTGGATTAAATGGAAATTTGCCCTCTGCGGGATTTCCGTCCGGCAGGGCATACTGGATAACGACCTGGTTGTTTTTTATCAGGCGTTCGATCGTAACCTGATCCGAATAGAATTTCCCCTCACCATGCCTTATGGGAAGCTCAATCTTGTCAAATCTGACTCCTGACCTCTGATCTCCTTGGCACGGCGTAGCTTTGCGTAAACGGCTGACCTCTGACCTCTGACCATGCCTTATGGGAAACTCCAGAAAGTCAAATCCTTTTGTAAATACACATGGAGATGAAGGATTAACCTTTAAGCTTACCCAGTCATCCCTGAAATTTCCACAATCATTAAATGTAAGAGCAATGGATCGTGTCTGGTAATCGCCTGCGAAACCAGGCAAAAGCCCCAGGTTGACAAGGGTCTGGAATCCATTGCATATCCCAAGCACAAGATTCCCTTTGTCAACAAATTCAAGCAGTTTATCGCCTATATTTGTCTTCAGGCGGACAGCCTGGATCACGCCGGCGCCGTGATCGTCTCCCCAACTGAATCCTCCCACAAAGACCATTATCTGAAAATCATCAAGACTTACAGAACCGTCAATAAGGGAGTTGATATGCACCCTCCTTGCTGAAGCGCCGGCTAATTCAAGGGCATAAGCTGTTTCATTATCACAGTTCAGGCCGTATCCGGCCAGGACAAGGGCATTTACCATCTTCATATGGTTCTTCTCACGATTAGTTGATGCTATTTATAAAAACCGAGTAACTCAGGTTGTCAGATTCCAGAGTTCACGGTTCACAGTTTTGTAACCGTTCACGGAACGTTGAAATTAGAAATTGGAAATTTGGCCTTCATGCTTTTGCACTGGGGAGCATTACCAATTTGTTAAAGCCGAAAACATAAACTCTATTCGGGCGGGATAAACCCGCCCCTACGAAATTTGATGCACGTAACCCGTAGGGGCGGGTTTACCCCGCCCGCCATCGCTCTCGGCCAAATGAGGCGGTCAGTAGTAGGGTGCATTCCATGCACCATAATGGTGCATGGAATGCACCCTACAGATATGTTATGTCAATTTTGCACAATTGATGTTTTACGATAATCAAGAACAAAAAGTTCGAAAATATCCCGTCGTAAGTTGGTAGCCCCTTTCAACAAAGGTCCTTAAAAGGCTTCTTCCAGGCAGATTTCAGGTCTTGAACCGGAATAGAAATAATAGTTTTGCTTTTTCCCCTGTTTTTAGAATCAATAATAATTAAATCACCGGACTTATCCGTTATAACCCCTATGCAGGAACAAGGAAGCCCTTTAAAAATATCTTCAAAGATCTTTCTGTTTTCAGGATCTATTGTCACTATAAAGCGACCCGCGGATTCTGAAAATAAAAGCGTATCAATGCGATCAACCCGGGTGGAATGCCTGCCTGTGCGCTGCACGCAGACAGGAACAAGAGCAAGATCGACTTTCATGCCCAGGTCTCCGCCTATGGCAATCATTGCCAGATGCACGCTTAGGCCGCCGCGATATATTCCATGGGCAGATGCGACAACCTCTTTTTTAATAGCGCTTCCGAGCGCCCTGTAAAGCAGGGCAAACTGCCTGGAATGCACCTTTGGAACATTAAGGCCGACATATCCATAATGCTCGTAGTATTCGGAACCTCCAAGCTCATTCCCTGTTTCTCCAAGTATATAAACCAGATCGCCAGGGATTTTGGAGTCCATTGTGATGCATTTGTTTATATCGTCGATTACAGATATGGTTGAAAACTGGAGGGTTTCAAGAGCAGATACCTTGTGGGTTTCACCATACCGGCCTGTAAGATATCCATCAACATACATGCTGTCTTTCCCTGAAAGGAGCGGTATCCCATATTCCAGGCAAACATCCCGAAGCGCACGGCATGAGCGAACCAGTTGCGCTGCCTTGAATTTGCCGTCAGGATTATCTTCTGGATCGTACTGAATGTTCGGCCAGCAGAAATTATCCACGCCGCCTATCATATCCAGGTCGGCCCCCACGGCAACCAACCTGCGCACAGCCTCATCAATGGTGCAACTTGTCATGTGATAAGCATCTATTGCCGAATATGTGGGTAAAAGCGCCTGGGCAAAAGCAAGCCCCTTCTCGGACTCAAGCACAGGCCTTATAACGGACGCATCGCTGTTAACATCACGACCAGCGCCCACGAGAGGTTTAATCACGCTTGTTCCCTGCACTTCATGGTCGTATTGCCTGGATATCCATTCCCTGGAACATATATTGGGGCGTGATAAAATGTCTGTAAGCAAAGTCTTATAATCGCCGGGTTCTCTGATAACCGGTTCAAAGAGACCCCGTTTTTCAGGCTCCTGCCATTGCGCATCAAATTCCCACTGGGGAAAACCTGAACTCAACAAATCAAGATTTATATATGCGCAGGTCTTCCCGTTATAGGTGATATGAAGCTTCCCTGAATCTGTATATTTGCCGATAACGGCGCTTTCAACAGCATGCTTTTTTGAAAGTGCAAGAAAAGGATCCAGATTCTCCGGCCTTATGGCTACAGTCATACGCTCCTGGGATTCTGAAATCCATATTTCCCATTGATCAAGGCCTTTGTATTTTAAAGGAACCTTTTCAAGCTCAATCTCGCATCCGTTTGAAAATCGAGCAGATTCTCCGACAGAAGATGAAAGCCCTCCTCCTCCGTTGTCTGTAATAAATCTTATAAGCCCTTTATCGCGGGCCTCTAATATAAAATCATGCATCTTTTTCTGGGTATATGGGTCCCCTATCTGTACATGACCGGCAGGGGTGGTTTCAGAAAAAACCTCAGATGCCGCGGTAACGCCATGAATCCCGTCTTTGCCGACCCTTCCGCCGCACATGATAACAAGATCCCCCGGCGATGTCCTTTTTTGTTCCGACGGCTCTCCATCAACAATGGCAGGCATAATGCCGACAGCCGTCACAAAAACAAGGGCCTTTCCCATATACCCGGAATGAAAAAGAACCTGGCCAAAAGTTGTGGGAATCCCGCTTTTGTTGCCGCCGTCCCGCACACCTTCTATAACCCCGTCTAAAAGGCGTCTTGGGTGAAGATGCGGGGTAAGATCGCCATTATAATCCCTTTGCCCTACACAATAACCATAGCCACCCATAATCAGCTTTGCGCCTTTGCCCGTGCCCATGGGATCGCGATACACACCCACAATGCCGGTTATTGCCCCGCCGTAAGCCTCCATGTTGGATGGAGAATTGTGGGTTTCACCTGTAATAACATAATAGTGGTCGTCATCAAAGCGTCCAGCGCCGGCATTATCCCATAATACAGACACAACCCACGGCTTTTTCTCCTTTAACGAGAGTGTCGGCTCCTTGATACAGGTCTTAAAAATATTGTCCACAACCTCTGTCCGGCCTGTTGAAAGGTCTTGATAATGGAACAACCCCTGGAATGTATTATGGTTGCAATGATCGCTTCTTGCCTGGGAAATATATTCAAGCTCAATATCTGTAGGCTCTGCAAGACCGATCAGCGCCCGCTCTGCCTGAATCTTGCTGTCTAAAAAATAGGCTCTGATAGTTGGAATGTCGTTTGGATTCAAAGCCAGGTTCCGCTTGTCACTTATCCTTTTGAGGGTTTCGTCGCTATCTATCGGAATCGACGTAACACACGGGACATGATCGAGCATAACCCTGGGGATAATAAAACCAATCCCTTTTTCAGGGTTCCAATTCCCTTGTGAAAAGATTTTCCATCTCTGTATTGTGTCATTGGCTAACAATTCACCGGCAATTTTATCTGCATCTTCGGATGTCAGGCCTTTCCCTTTCAGGCAATACCGTTTTGAAGTATAGATCGCTTCACCAGGTTTAAACTTTATTCTCAGAATATCTTCTATTGCCTCAACAGCGGTGCTGGCTGGATTGTCCCTGACACCCGGCCTGAAGCCGACCCAGATAATCCAGTCAAACTCAACCGGAATAGGATCAAAAGAGGATGTCTGTGTCACAGGGTTTGTGAAGATTTCCGTTTGAATGGTTTTTAACTGGTCGGCAGTCAGGTCGGCATCAATGGTGAGTACGTTAATGGCGCGTACCTGTGAAAGTTTAAGGCCAAAATAATAAAAAGCCTTCTGGCGGATCCCTTCCCCTTCAGCATCAAAAAAATCCGGGTTAAGCGCTATTTCGAGTCGATTGGGCATAATGGTAAATTTTAAATTAGCGCCTTTCGGGCGGGCTTAAAAGATGAACATCGAGCATCGAACGTCCAACATCGAATTTTGAATAAGGTATTCTGCCAATTTATAAACTGGCGGAGCGAAGCGATTTCATCATTCGATGTTCGATGTTTAACGTTCGATGTTCGATGTTTAACGTTCGATGTTCAAAAAACGCTTTACTCTGCCGTCCAATATTCTCTTATCATAAATATTCTATTTCTTAATCTTACGACCATGCCATTAGGCATGTAGGGTGCATTCTATGCACAACACTGGTGCATAAAATGCACCCTACATAATTACATAACATAACTCATTTCATCTCTTCCAAATTTCTATTTTTCAATTTCAAGTTTCAAGCCGTGAACGGCTATCAATTAACTGAAAAATATGCGCGCGATATCGTTATAAAACACGAAGATCATCAGCAATACTAATATTGCAATCCCTGCCTGCTGAGCGATTTCACGAACTTTTATACTGACCGGATGTCCTGTTGCAGCTTCGATAAAAAAGAAAATCAGATGACCGCCATCTAAAACCGGTATGGGAAGTATGTTTAAAACGCCAAGATTGACGCTAAGGAGAGCAATAAAAAAAATAAAGTTGACTGCCCCTTCCCTGGCCTGCTGCCCTGCCATCTCGGCAATCATTATGGGACCGCCTATGTTTTCTGCAGAGATAGTTCCCTGCACGATCTTAACAATACTAATTACAACTAATTTTGAAATTCTCCAGGTTTGGATAATACTCTCTGAAAGAGCCTGAAACGGATTCAAATCCTTCACAAATGTGTCGCCAGAGGATTTAATCCCGATTACATATCGCTTAATTTCCTCGCCGAATATATTTTTTGCCGAAACTTGCTTTGGGATTACTTTTGCAGCAAAGATCGATTCTCCCCGACGAACTGTTAAGGCAAGACTTTTACCCTTGCTGCCGGTAATAATTCCGGCCATCTCCTCCCAGCTTTTGATAGCAAGCCCATTAATCTCTATTACCTGATCATCCTTCTGCAACCCTGCCTGATGAGCGGGCGAGCCTTCTGTAACATCCCCGATAGCAGGCTTTAATATAAAGGAGCCATAAATTTGAAAAATTCCAAAAAATATTATTACGGCAAGAAGAAAATTAAAAAAAGGACCTGCTGCAACAATTAAAATCCGTTTAAAAACATGCTTATGTGTAAATGAAACAGGGATGTCAACAGGATTAATATCAGCGCCGGGGTTTTCCCCCACCATCTTAACATATCCGCCAAGCGGCATTGCAGAAACAATGTAATCGGTTCTGCCTATCTTTTTTCCGAACAGCTTAGGGCCAAACCCCAATGAAAACTTTTCCACCCCAACTCCACAAAGCCTTGCGACAAGGAAATGGCCGAGTTCATGAAAAAAAATAAGTATTCCCAAAACTACGACAAATGAAAATATGGTAGTAAACATAATTAATTATAAGCCATTAAAGGTTCAGGGTTCAGGGTTCACCATTCACCGTTACACTGCCGATTATCTCCTTTTCTGCGTATTCCCTGGCCCATTTGTCAGCTTCGATAATATCAGGCAGCTCTGGATTTGCGACAACAGAGTGAATCTCCATTATCTTGCTGATAACCTCGGGTATTTTTACAAATGGAATGCGCGTGTTTAAAAAAGCCTGCACAGCTATCTCATTTGATGCATTTAACACCGCGGGAAGGGTTCCACCCGTCTTGCCCGCCGTGTAAGCCAAAGCGAGACATGGAAATTTATCTAAATCAGGTTTTTTAAATGTCAGAGGATCTATATTCGCAAAGTCAGGTATCGGCTGCCGTAGAGGAAGACGCTTTGGATATGACATGGCGTATGCTATCGCCCCCTTCATATCCGGTATGCCAAGCTGGGCAATTATTGACCCATCCCTGAAAGAAACCATTGAGTGAATCACGCTTTGCGGATGAATCACAATTTCTATCATATTTAGAGAAACCTTGAAAAGGAATTTGGCCTCTATTACCTCAAGCCCTTTATTCATAAGTGTGGCCGAATCAACGCTGATCTTTTTGCCCATCTGCCAGGTTGGATGCGCAAGAGCATCTTCCGGCGTTATGCTTGCAAATTCAGTTGCCGGCCTGTTCAAAAAGGGCCCTCCGGACCCTGTAAGTAAAATACTGTCAAGATCCTCCTTTCGCTGGCCCACAATACATTGAAAGATAGCGCTGTGCTCGCTATCGATTGGAAGTATATTTATCCCTTTTTCATCAGCTCTTTTTGCAACAATTTCGCCTGCCATTACAATCGATTCTTTGTTGGCGAGCGCAATGTCCTTGCCTGCCTCTATCGCTGCCAGGGTCGGCGCAAGAGCTGCTGCGCCTACTATTGCAGACACAACCATTTCAACAGATCCGTATGTAGCTGCGGCCCTGTATCCATCTTCCCCATACATTATTTCAACACCGGCCTTTGAAGGAAGCATTTTTTTCAGTTCAAGCGCCCTGCTTGCATCAATAACAACGGCAAGTTCAGGGGAAAATCTCTTGATCTGGCCGGCTAACAGTTCAACATTGGTTCCGGCTGCAAGGGCTTTAACACCGAATTGCTCAGGAAACATTTCTGCAATTGCAAGAGCCTTGCAACCAATTGATCCGGTAGATCCAAGTATGGAAAGCTGTTTCAAAATATATATTCCTTAAAAAAATATGCCACAGGAGCTGCAAACAAAAGCGCATCGATTCGATCCAGGATCCCGCCGTGACCAGGCAGGATTGAGCCTGAATCTTTCACATCAGCATATCGCTTAAGTTCGGATTCAAACAGATCCCCAACCTGCCCGACAACTCCGATGGAAAGAAAAAACAGCATGCTTGGCCCCAAGGACAACGATTTTAAAAAACAATTTATAAAGATAAAACCTGCCCCCAAGGTTGCCGCAAGTCCCCCAATAGCGCCTTCAATAGTCTTTCCCGGGCTAACGGCAGGGCAAAGTTTATGCTGCCCAAAAATGCGGCCCACATAGAATGCGCCTGTGTCACCGGCAAAAACAAGGGTCAGCAGGAAGAAAATCCAGGCTATGCCATCAACATCATTTCGTATTAACACCATGCAGGAAAAAAATAATGGAATGTATATAATGCCCAGGACCTGCTTTGCAACTATCTCTGCAACCAAAGGATTTGTCTTGAAGCAGCGCAGAGAAATCAGTCCGGAAAGAATAAGGTTTAAAATAATAAGGCCTAAAATAATATCAAACGAATTTCTGTAAGCAGCCCAGATAATCATCGGACCTATGATAAAAGCTGAAAGCTGAAAGCTGAAAGGGCAAAGCTGAAAGCTGAAAGCTGAACGATTTTCGGCTTTTTGCTTTTTGCTTTCAGCTTCTACCTTTGACCTTTCAGCTTCTACCTTTGACCTTTCAGCTTCTTGCTTTGAGCTTTCAGCCTGTAGCAATGCAATGCAAAAATATTCCGCCAGCGCCAGAGTGCATACCATACAGATAAATATGGCAAATAAAATTGATCCCCCTTTATAAATCAACAACACAACAAGCGGAAGAGCCACGATAGCTGTAATCCAACGTTTAAAATGCATATTTTGATTCGCTCCTGCCGCGACGGGCGCGAACACGGCGGGTCGCTTAATTGCGAATTTAGGAATTTAGGAATTAAAGGTATTCTGTTAATTTTACTTCCTCAATCCCTCAATCCCTGAATCCCTGAATTATTCGTCCTGTTTTACACTTTGCCGAATCTGCGTTTTCGGCGCCGGTAATTTTCCAAGATTTTCATCAACTCATCTTTACTAAAATCGGGCCAGAATGTATCTGTGACATAAATTTCAGTATAAGCAATTTGCCACAGGAGAAAATTGCTTATCCGCATCTCGCCGCCGGTTCTTATCAACAGATCAGGATCCGGCATCCCTTTTGTATAAAGGCAATCAGATATAACGTCATTTGTTATTGAATGAGGATCGATTATGCCCTCTCTGACCTTTATTGCAATATCTTTTACCATCCTGACTATCTCTGCTCTGGCCCCATAACTAAGTGCAAGGTTTAGAAGCATGCCGTTATTTTTTTCCGTTAAAGCCATGGTTTCGTGCAGCGCATTACGAACGCTTTTCGACAAACGCTCTATCTGCCCTATTGCGTTGAGCCGGATATTATTATCCAATAATTTTTTTTGCTCTGATTTAAGAAAATTTGCAAGAAGGGTCATAAGGGCAGCAACTTCCACTTTTGGTCGCTGCCAGTTTTCTGTGGAAAAAGCATACAAGGTCAGGATGGAAATCCCAATTTCACTGCAGCATTCAACAATTGTTCGAACAGTTTCAGCCCCTTTTTCATGACCTTTTATCCGGTTTAAAAGGCGCTGTTTCGCCCATCTGCCATTGCCATCCATAATGATGGCCACATGAGAGGGATAATTTGCGGTGTCACGATCTGTATAAATTGGGTGAGCCTCACTAAAATTCAAGGATCTCTTTCTCTTTTTTGTTATAGATATTGTCGATTTGTTTGATATACTCATCTGTTATTTTCTGTACCTGATCCTGAGCCCTGAAAGCATCATCTTCCGCAATCTCGCCATCCTTTTTTAAACCTTTTAACAGATCGTTTGAATCACGTCTTATGTTACGCAACGCAATCTTATAATCTTCGCACATTTTATGCACGATCTTTACAAGCTCTTTTCTTCTCTCCCCTGTAAGCGATGGAATTGATATTCTTATTATCTTGCCATCATTTGAAGGCGTCAGGCCAAGATCCGATTTCAATATCCCCTTTTCAATCTCCTTGATTACAGAAACATCCCACGGCTGTATTGTAATAAGACGGCTTTCAGGGACTGAAATAGACGCCATCTGGCTAATCGGGGTCGGAGCGCCGTAGTAATTAGCCCGTATGCCGTCAAGCAGCGACTGTGAGGCACGCCCCGTCCTGACCCTTTTTATTTCATTTTTCAGGGCTAATATCGACTTGCCCATTGAATCTCTTGCTTCCTGATAAATCGAATCAATCATCTCTTTCACCTGTTGGACTTATAAAATCCCAAATGCCAAGCATCAAATTACAAATAAATTTCAATATTCAATGACCAAAAAAGCTTTGCTTTACATTTAGCTATCGGCCATTGGCTAAAGTTAGCCAATGGCTCCCTCATATACGTGTTCTCTGGTTCCCACGCTGTGTTCTCTGGTTCCCACGCTGTGTTCTCTGGTTCCCACGCTCCTGCGTGGGAACCCATATGGTACACATTCCCACGCAGGAGCGTGGGAACGAGAAAATCTATATCAAATGGCAGAATTCCTTAATTTTAGGCATTTTAGGCGCTTTAGCTCACTTTAGGCGCTTCTAATAGGCGCTTTATCTCAACTGTCAATTCGTGTTCCAAGCTCCTCTCCGCATATAATCTTTCTGAAATTTCCTTTTTGTTTCAGATTAAAAACAATAATTGGGAGTTTATTGTCCATAGCAAGAGAAATAGCTGTCGTATCCATAGCTTTGAGCTGTTTTTCAAGGACTTCCATGTAACTTATTTTTTTTATGAATTCAGCATCTCCGTTAACTTCAGGGTCTGAATCATAAAAGCCGTCAACTCTGGTAGCCTTTAGTAAAATTTCAGCGTGAATCTCCTGAGCCCTTAATACAGCGGCAGTGTCTGTCGTAAAGTATGGATTGCCGGTGCCGGCTGCAAAAAGCACAACACGCCCTTTTTCAAGATGGCGTATAGCCTTGCGAAGTATATACGGTTCAGCTATTTCATGCATTGATATAGCCGACTGTATGCGGGCTTGAACCCCTCTTTTCTCAAGAGCATCCTGCATCGCAATACTGTTTATCACCGTAGCAAGCATGCCCATGTGATCGGCAGATGTTCTATCCATGCCGAATGAACCTGCGCTAACCCCTCTGAATATGTTGCCTCCGCCGATAACAATGGCAATCTGGATTCCGAGATCAAATACTAAGCGAATCTCATCAGCCATATATTTTATCCTTTCCTGGCTGATTCCAAAGTCCATATCTCCCATAAGGGCTTCGCCGCTAAGTTTTAACAAAATTCTTTTATATCTAACTAATGCCAAAATTTCAGGACTCCCCTACCTGGAACCGCACAAAACGTTTAATCGTAATATTCTCGCCGATCTTTGCAATCAAGCCGCTTAAAAGATCGTCAATAGTTACACTGGGGTCCCGTACATATACCTGGCTCATAAGACAGTTGTCCTTATAAAATTTCTGCAGCTTACCCTCTGCTATCTTATCTACAATCTTTTCAGGCTTGCCTGTTTCAAGGGCCTGCGCACGATAGATTTCCTTTTCCTTGTTAATTATCTCTTCGGGAACATCTTCGGGCCTGATCCCAACAGGATTAGTAGCTGCAATATGCATTGCTATATTCTTTGCAAACTCAAGAAAATCATCATTTTTTGCAACAAAATCGGTCTCGCAATCAATCTCAACCATTGCACCAAGTTTGCTGCCCGTATGGATATAAGATTTGATTACCCCTTCCCTCATAACCCTGCCGGATCTCTTTGAGGCTGCTGCCAGCCCTTTTTTTCTTAAAAAATCAATGGATTTGCTTATATCGCCATCACACTCTGCAAGAGCTTCTTTGCAATCCATAATACCAGCTCCTGTCTTTTCACGGAGCTGTTTAACCATTGCTGCGCTGATTGTTGCCATTTTTCAAAAGTCTCCTGTCTATTCTGCTTTGGTAACATTTGTCAATTTTTCGCTTTCAGAATCATCTGCAGGCGTTGGCGAAGTTACAGGTTTTGTTTTTTTTATTATCTCTACAATCGGTCCCTCCGAACCGTCTGAGACAACCGTCCTTTGAGCTGGTTCTAATTTTTCACCGGAAGGTACTGCTTCGGGTTGCTCTTCTATTTCTTTGTCAGCCTCTGCCTGCTGTTTCTCTAACATTTGATTTCTACCCTCGATACAGGCATCGGCAATTCTGGCTGTAATCAGCCGTATTGCCCGTATGGCATCATCATTTCCAGGTATAATATAATCGATTTCATCAGGATTGCAGTTAGTGTCAACAATAGAAATAATAGGTATATTGAGACGTCTTCCCTCACGCACTGCAATTGCCTCCTTTTTAGAATCAACAACAAAGATCACGCCTGGAAACTCATTCATGGTCCGGATTCCGCCAAGATTGTTGTCTAACTTTACCCTTTCATGTTCAAGTTTCAATCGCTCCTTTTTGGGAAACAGATTTATGGATCCATCATTTATTATATCGTTAAGATGGTTAAGACGATCTATACTCTGCTTAATTGTATGAAAATTTGTCAGCATTCCACCCAGCCACCTGTTATGCACATAAAACATTTCGCATCGATTAGCCTCTTCATAAATAGATTCTCTGGCCTGCTTTTTGGTGCCGACAAAAAGAACCGATTTGCCGTCTGCGACAATATCGGTTACAAAATCATATGCTGCTTTAAACATGCGAACAGTTTTTTGAAGATCAATAATATAAATACCGTTCCTTGCTCCGAAGATGTATGGTTTCATTTTTGGATTCCAGCGCTTTGTCTGATGTCCAAAATGCACCCCAGCTTCAAGAAGCTCCCTCATTGTAAGATAAGCCATACTTTTTCCCTTTCTTTTAATCGGTTTTTCCTTCACCTTTATCAAACCCCGCTTCCGACCTTCAAAAGAAAGAAAGCACCGGGAAACAGGTCCAAAGGTGTGTGAATTATTTTGTAACCGTTCACGGGTTCAGGGTTCAAAGGTTCAGGGTTCACTGAAAACCCGCCTGCCATCCGTCGGGCAGGTCTAAACCGTCCTGCCTGCCCTGTAAGCTTGGCGAACGGGCAGGTGATTCGTAAATTCTAAACTGTCTTGCACTAAAAGCTCAGAGTGAGCTTTATCCGCCAGAAAACTTTGGCGGATTGAATTAACGATGCATAATCCGCCTCAGGCGGACCTGAGTTCTTATAACCCTGAACGGTGAACCTTTGAACCTGTGAACGCTTACATTATTTTAAACTTTTTTTTATATCAAATTTAAATAAACTTCGCAATATAAATTTGATGGTGTTGTAAAAAATCGAGTACCAACTTACGGCGGGACGGGGTGTGTAAAAATGGAAGCCAGAAGCCAGAGATCAGAAATCAGCAGTCAGAACCCTGAACTGTGAACCCTGAACCGTGAACCTTGAACCCTGAACCCTGAACCCTGAACCTTAAGTAGTTATCTTTTTTTCATCTGAACTACACGCGGATGTCCGCTGTAATCCTTTATAAACACAACCTGTTCATAATGACCACAGGAATTGATAATCCCGCTGACATTCTCTTCCTGGTCATGACCTATCTCTAACAAAAGGCTGCCTCCCGGCTTAAGACAGGTATGCGCACAATATATAATATGTCTGAGCCGGCAAAGACCGTCCTTACCTCCGTCAAGAGACACAACCGGTTCATACATGGAAATTTCAGGCTGAAGCTTATTGATAAGCCGGGTATTAATATACGGCGGATTTGATATTATCATATCAAACAAATGAGTATCATCCTTTAACGGCATAAACCAATCACCTGAAAAAAACATGATTTTCTTATTAAGATTATGATGTTTTGCATTCTTTGCAGCCAGTTCAACAGCCTTGATTGAACGATCTGAAGCAATAAAAATACACTCGGGGCGCTGCGATGCAAGAGCGCAAATTATTGCTCCGGAACCTGTGCCAAGCTCTAAAATACGTTTTGGGATGTTGCGAGAACAATCCATTGGCAAAAGAGACAGGGCTGCCTCAACAAGATGCTCGGTCTCGGGGCGTGGGATAAGAACATCCCTTGTAACAGCAATATCCATGGACCAGAACTCCTTAACTCCCACAATATAAGCAATGGGCTCCCTTGCTATCCTCCTTTTTATCAGGGCCTTAAAAAGCGCAAGCTCTTTTTTGAAAAGCGGCTGATCGTAACGCATATACAGTTCTATCCTGTTTAATTTTAAGGCATGCGCAAGAAGTATTTCGGCTGCAGCCCTTGGGCTGTCTATATCGTGGGTTTGAAAATAGGAGGCGGTCCATTTGAGGATGTTAAGTATGGTCCATTCATGGGCGCTGGTCTTTAATTGATCCTGCATTTTGTAAAGCCTGGCTCTGAGAAAATGTTGAAAGCTCGTCTATTATTGTGTCTATATCACCATGCAAAATATTTTCCAGCTTATATAAGGTCAACCCGATCCGGTGATCAGTAACCCTCCCCTGGGGAAAATTATAAGTCCTGATTCTTTCGCTCCGATCTCCGCTGCCTATCTGGCTTTTCCGCTCTTTGGATCTTTGTTCATCCTGCTCGCTGATGATATTGTCAAGAATACGAGCCCTGAGTACCTTCATCGCCTTGTTTTTGTTTTTTAGCTGCGATTTTTCATCCTGGCATGTAACCACCAACCCGGTGGGAAGATGGGTAATACGCACTGCAGAATCTGTTGTGTTGACCGATTGACCTCCTGGACCGCTCGACCGGAATACATCGACCTTAATATCAACAGGATCAATGTGGACTTCAACATCCTCTGCTTCCGGCAATACCGCAACAGTAACGGCAGATGTATGTATCCTTCCCTGAGCCTCTGTTGCTGGAACGCGCTGAACACGATGAACGCCGCTTTCATATTTAAAACGGCTGTATGCCCCTTTGCCGTTAATCATCGCAACAATCTCTTTTAAACCGCCGACACCGGTTATGTGACGGCTCATGATCTCCACTTTCCAGTTCCTGCTTTCAGCATACCTGCTGTACATCCTGAAAAGATCGCTCACAAAGAGACCTGCCTCTTCACCGCCTGTACCCGCCCGTATTTCAATGATAACATTTTTCTCGTCAAGAGGATCCGTGGAAATAAGCAGCTTTTTTAATTCATCCTCATAACCGTCCTTTTTAAGTGTAAGGGCATTAACCTCATCACGGGCCAGATCCTTTATATCAGAGTCTCCATCCCTTAACAGCTCCATGCTGTCATCGAAATCAGTCAATGTTTGCTTGTACAACCTGAAAACCCTGACGATCTTGTTTAACTCAGCATGCTCCCTGCTATATTTCTGGTATGCATCCCGATCCTGCAATATTCCTGGATCGCTTAAAAGTTTTTCAAGCTCTACAAAGCGTTCTTCAACCCCTTTTAGTTTATCAAACATAAATTTAACCACACATCCCCATGCGGGGACAAAATAAAGTAAATTATAACACTTTAGCCCTTTAAAAAAACAGACAGGATAACAGATAAATCATAAAAAACCATAGCTCAAGTAAGGTGTGCAAATGAAATACAAAGAATTGACTGGAAAATCATCGGTTGTGCATACGGAGTTTACAACTGATTGTATTATGGTAGTTTACACTTTTTTAAAAAAGAAAAATCTCACGCAAAGACGCAAAGTTTTTTCAGCAATTGCCTGGCTCCCATGCTCCAGCGTGGGAGCCGATATGGTATGCATTCCCACGCTGGAGCATGGGAACGAAAAAAAACTTATTTTTATTTCTTTCTTTGCGCCTTGGCGCCTTTGCGTGAGGTTCTTGAAAAGTGTAAACTGGCAAATGAAGGATGGCAAAGATCTATTTTTTTTGATTGTTCTGAAATTTTTCATATTTTTTGCGGAAACGCTCAATTCGACCGGCTGTATCTATGAGCTTTTGTTTACCTGTAAAAAAAGGGTGGCATTTTGAACAAATTTCAACTCGAATATCCTTTTTGGTAGAACCAACCTCAATGACATTTCCGCATGCGCACTTTATTGATGTTTCATAATATTCAGGATGAATCCCGTTTTTCATGTTTTTCAAACCCCCTGTTTGTTAATTTTATGAATTCATAGCAGCCAAAAATGATTTATTATCCTTTGTCCCGCTCATTTTTTCAAGCAAAAATTCCAAACTGTCAATAAAATTTAATGAAGAAAGAAGCTTTCTCAATATCCATACGCGGCTAAGTGTTTCCTTATCAAGAAGTAATTCTTCTTTCCGTGTGCCCGATTTCTTGATGTCAATCGCAGGAAACAGCCGTTTGTCGGAAAGCCTGCGATCTAATACCAGCTCCAGGTTCCCGGTGCCCTTGAATTCTTCAAAAATAACTTCGTCCATACGACTTCCTGTATCAATTAAAGCAGTTGCAATAATAGTCAGGCTTCCGCCCTCCTCAATATTTCTGGCAGCCCCAAAAAAACGTTTGGGACGCTGAAGCGCATTTGAATCAACCCCGCCTGACAGGATTTTTCCGCTTGGCGGCATAACGGAATTATAGGCCCGCGCCAGTCTGGTTATACTGTCAAGAAGGATAACTACATCCTTTTTATGTTCCACCAATCTCTTTGCTTTTTCAATAACCATTTCAGCCACCTGAATATGTCTTTCAGCAGGTTCATCAAAAGTTGAGCTGATAACTTCAGCATTTACCGATCTCATCATATCGGTAACCTCTTCGGGCCGTTCATCAATAAGGAGTACAAACGCAATAATATCTTTATGACTCGCGATAACGCTGTTCGCAATATTTTGCAGCAGCATTGTTTTCCCTGATCTGGGCGGCGAAACGATCAGCCCTCTCTGGCCGAATCCAATAGGAGTCATAAGGTCCATAATACGCATAGAATAATTGTCGGAAGCATTTTCAAGAAGCATTTTCCTGTTCGGATAAAGCGGGGTCAGGTTATCAAAAAGTATCTTATCCCTGGACTTTTCCGGATCTTCATAATTAACGGCCTCGACCTTTAATAATGCGAAATACCGCTCGGTTTCCTTTGGCTGACGGATCTGTCCGGATACGGTATCTCCGGTTCTGAGATTGAATCGACGTATTTGTGATGGTGATACGTATATGTCATCAGACCCCGGCAAATAGTTGTAATCAGGCGCCCTTAAAAATCCAAAACCGTCGGGCAGTATCTCCAATGTGCCTTCTCCAAATATCAGCCCGTTTTTTTCAATCTGCGCCTGAAGCAATGCAAAAATAAGTTCCTGCTTCCTCATTCCGGCAGCGCTGTCAATATGAAATTCTGCTGCCATCTGTGTAAGTTCACTTATCTTTTTGTCCTTTAGTTTAACTACATTCATTAAATCTTTACTTCTCAAAATATTTTATCCTCTCTGTTTGAAACCTGAAAAATGCTCAGTTTTGATGAACTCGTAAAAAGTCGAAAAGTATGTCATTGCGAGCGACACGCGGAGCAAGCGCCCCTGCCGCGACGGACGCGAACACGGCGGGTGCGCTGCGCGAGCGAAGCAATCTCATGAATTATAACTGTCTGTAATTACTGAATAGCGCTAAAGCTTCACTACGTGCCCGACTTTCGCCACGCCCCTGGCGTGGTTAAGGGGTATGTTTGAAAAAATCAATCACTTGAACGAACTTAATTTATCAGGGCGAAACCTAACAAAACCGGTTTTCGTTCAGGCACTATATACCCGATTATGAAGTGCAACAGCTTGAAACCGTAGGGCTTTGGGAAAATATTTAATTAAGGAAGAAGTTCCTTCAATGAACGGAATTAACAGAAGGAATATAAATATATTAAGTATTATTATCCCTGCAACGACATTTATCGCTATCCATAATACGTTTTTTAAAATTTCTCCGTTTGATGACCACGTTACAGAAAATGGAATCTGTCAAAGGCTTTAAAATGGGATTAAATCAAAGGTCTTAACTGAAAGAATTAACGAGGTATTCTCTTCAACAAGTAAACTTACTATTTTAATCTAAAAAATTTTTTAAATAATAATTTTGTATTTGTCAAGCACTTTCAAACTCTTTTGCATATTTTTGAACCAGGTCTTTGTAAAGATGATCAACAGATCGTATCATCCGGGCAAATGAACCGTCATTTTTTATTACAAATTCAGCCCGTCTTGCCTTATCTTCATCCGGCAATTGATAGTTCAAGAGGGCTTCAGCATCTTCGCGGGAAACATCATCACGATCCATAAGCCTTTTTACACGCAGTTTATGACCTGCAATTACAGCGATAACTACATCAAAGCGATCCTCTAAGCCTGACTCAAAAAGAAGCGGAACCTCTACCAGCACAACATGGTTGCCATGCTTTTCTGCTTTAATCATCTGTGAATGCATCAGTTTTATTATTTCAGGGTGTACAAAACTCTCAATAGCCTTTTTTGCGATATTATCATTAATGATAATATCGCGCAGCATTCGACGATTTAAACTGCCATCCTTTTTTAACACCTTTTTGCCGAAATAATTAATAATCTTATGATAAGCAGGAGAATCCTGCGCAACCACTTCTCTTGCAAGGACGTCTGAGCTGATGACCTTTGCGCCCAACTCTTTGAAACGGTTGCAAACAGATGTTTTGCCGGAACCGGCGCAGCCTGTCACCGCAACTTTAAGCATAGGTTTTGCCCGATTTTTTTTGTCGAGCCCTTATTATAGTTCATTGAAAAAAGTTAAATTTTAGGCTATTAAATATTTTATGATTGAAATCAATGCAAATATTATCCCTAAAACAAAAGGGGCATATATTGTTGGCGGTTCGGTAAGGGATCTTCTTTTAGAGCTATCTCCAAATGATTATGACATCGCTGTTTCAGGAAATCCAGAACAATTCGCAAAAAATATTGTCTCTAAAATATCGGGCAGGATTGTCAGGATGGGAAAACCCGGGCAGATGATAATCCGCGTGGTTTCAGGCGATAAAATTTTTGATATTTCATCAATAAATGATGCCTCGATTGAAGAGGACCTTAATAAAAGAGATTTTACAATCAATGCCATAGCATACTCTTTATCTTCAGGTAGAATTATCGACCCGCTCGGCGGCATACATGACATTGCCGACAAAAAAATTCGCATGGTATCAAAGCAGGCCTTTATAAAGGATCCGATACGAATGATAAGGGCATACAGGATATGCGCATCCCTTGATTTTAAAATCGATCCGCACACAGTTTCTGCAATTAAAAGAGATGCAAAGCTTATTAAAAATTCAGCCGGAGAACGGATCAGGACAGAACTCTTCAAGATACTCCGATCATGCAAAGCATATTACTATCTATCCAAAATGGCTGACGCCGGGCTTCTTAGTGAAATCTTTCCCGAACTTGAAGCATTAAAAGGATGCATGCAAAACAGGTATCATTCTTATGATGTTTTTGAACATACAATGAAGGCTTTTTGCTGTCTTGAAAGAATCCTGAACGATTATTCGGAGTATATACCCGAAATATACAGCCAAAACATAAAGCAGCTTAACAAAAACAAAGGACATCTTCTAAAACTCGCAATCCTTCTGCATGATATCGGGAAGCCTGCTGCGCGAAGCATAGACACACAAGGTAATATTCATTTTTACGGCCACGGTAAAAAGAGCGCCGATATGGCGAACAAAACCAGCAAAAGGCTGAAACTTTCAACTAATGAAAGATATTATATAGATTTCATTGTCCGCAACCATATAAGGTCGTTATTTCTTTTTATATCTCACCAGAAAAAACTATTGACAAAAAAAGGTATAACTCGATTCTTTATAAAATGTGGCGATAATGCCCCTGCTTTACTGCTTCATACAATTGCCGATATTCAAGGAAAAGGTAACAAAAATGATGCAAGACCTGTCTGCGTGCAAGGCACAGGCAGGGACGCAGCGTTTATCGAATTTGCAAAAGCTATGCTTTTGCGTTTTTTTTCGGATTTTATGCCAGGAAGAATAAAGCCGCCGCTTATAACAGGCTACGACCTGATTCATGAGTTCGGCCTGACACCTTCGCCTTTATTTAAAAAAATCCTGAAGATTGTTCAAGAAGAAAGGCTGTCTGATAAAATCAACACCAGGCAGGAAGCTATCAGACTGGCAAAGAAAATCTTGACGAATTCGTAAAAATTCGGATTCATCTGGTTTATCAGCAATTCTAATTATACCTAAGTTGAGCGATTTATTGCGAAGATATGTGCCGAGATCTTGATGCATAAGGTTTTGCGAAAACCACCCCGGAGGAATAGGCTTCGCATTCCACAGGGCAAGCAGGCATACCCGTGGATATGTCGAGGATTTTCGCGAATCCTTGATGCGCAAGAGATCGGTGCAGATCAAGTAAAAAATCGCTCAATTTCGGTTATAGCCTGTTATTCACCACGAAGCACACGAAGAACGCGAAGTAGATATTGTTGTTTTCTTATTTCTTCGTGATCTTTGTGTGTTTCGTGGTATTCCATTTCTTTTAATTCGTAATTCGCAAAAATTATTCCATAATTAGAATTGCTGATAGTTTATCAACTCTTGACAAAACACTGTTAGTTTTATAGTAAAGCAGTTGACATTTAATTTAATTTTGTATTTAAAATATACATCATGCTTAACGAAAGGAGAATCTTATGAACATTTTATTTTTTGGTCCAAACGGCAGCGGAAAAGGAACTCAGGGTGCTATTCTAAAGGATAAATACAACGCTGCTCACATTGAATCAGGCGCTATTTTCCGCGATAATATCAAGGGCGGCACAGATCTTGGCAAACAGGCCAAGGAATATATCGACAAAGGCGAATTGGTGCCAGACGAAATTACAATACCAATGATACTCGACCGTCTGAAGCAAGATGATTGTAAAGGCGGCTGGCTACTCGACGGCTTTCCAAGAAACAAGAACCAGGCAATAAAGCTTAATGAAGCTCTCAAAGCAGAAAACATGAATCTTGATATTGTTGTGGAAATACTCCTTGACCGCCAGATTGCCAAAGACAGAATCATGGGGCGCAGGCTTTGTGCAAATGACAATAACCATCCCAATAATATCTTTATTGATGCAATTAAACCTGATGGAGACAAATGCCGGGTATGCGGCGGCGCTTTATCTAAAAGAGCCGACGATCAGGATGAGGGAGCAATCGACAAACGCCACGGCATTTACTATGACGCCGATACCGGCACACTTGCGGCAGCATATTATTTCAAAGACGTAGCTGGAACAGATACATCAATGAAATATATTACCCTTGATGGCGCTGCAGACATAAAAACAGTTACTGCAGAGCTTGTTTCAAAGCTTTAATGATTGACTATGATTTCTAATACCTTGACCTCCGAAAATATCTCATTTTTTATCTTGCAAAAATTTTATTGCTATATTAAAAATATTTTTTTTGCATTATAGTAAACAAATAACCATCGGATAAATATCATTCCTCTGATGGAAAGAAGGAGGCGAGCAATTTGAAGGAAATCCAGGTCACGGTCTATGACAATGACCTTGAAAAGGCTATGCGCATTTTGAAAAAAAAGATTCAAAATGACGGGCTGTTTAAACGTTTAAAATTGAAAAAGAGCTACGAAAAGCCAAGTGAACATAAACGTCGCAAGCAGCGTGAAGCCTTAAGAAGGCGTAGAATTACCGCTTCCAAATATAGATAAAACCAAAAATTAAAAAAACAATAATTCACCCGGCATGGATAATATCTTTGCCGGGTTTTTTAACTAAGTTGAGCAATTTTTTGCGAAGATATGTGCCGAGATCTTGATGCATAAGGATTTGGAAAAACCGCAGGCATACCCGTGGATATGTCGAGGATTTTTGCGAAGCCTTTATGCGCAAGAGATCGGTGCAGATCGAGTAAAAAATCGCTCAATTTAGGTTTTACTATGGCACAACAAGATTCTTATAATAAATGTATTAAGGCCATGTACAGCCTGAGAAGGTTTGGTGTTAAGCTGGGTTTATCTACAATCAAAAACATTCTGCATCACCTTGATAATCCCCAGAATACTTATAAGTGCATACATGTCGCAGGGACAAACGGAAAGGGATCAATTGCTTCCGCTCTTGCTTCAATTCTGCGCACATCCGGATACAAAGTTGGGCTTTATACATCCCCGCATCTCGTAAAGTTTAACGAGAGGATCTGCATCAATAACCTCCCTGTCTCAGATAAAAATATTGTAGAATCTTATAAAGCTGTAAATAAGGTTATACAAAGCGACCTTAAAGCAACCTTTTTTGAACTAACAACCGCAATGGCCCTTTATGAATTCAACAGGCAAAAGGTTGACTGGGCTGTTATAGAAACAGGCATGGGAGGAAGGCTTGATGCAACAAACATCATAAAACCGGTTATTTCTATAATATCAAATATATCTGTCGAACATCAAAGATATCTGGGAAACACCATAGGACAAGTAGCATCTGAAAAAGGAGGAATAATAAAAAAATCGGTTCCAGTTATTACCGGCGTAAAACAAAAAAATGCAACCTTGGTGTTAAAAAAGATAGCCGCAAAACAGTCCGCCCCTTTTTATCGCCTGAGCAATGAATTCCGTATCAGGAAAAACAAAAACAGGACTTTTTCCTATTTTGGAATCAACACGGTATGGAGAAATATGCATACAGGTCTGCCTGGCAACCACCAGATTGACAATGCAGCCATTGTCCTTGCCGCATGCGAAATACTCAGCCATAACAAAACAAACCTTTCCTTTCAGAGCATTAAACAGGGCCTTGCGCAAAACAAATGGCCCGGAAGACTGGAAATAGTCTCCTGCTCTCCCCTTATCATCCTTGACGGAGCACATAATTTAATCGCCACCCGCTGCCTGGCAAAATTTTTGTCCGAAAATCTAACTAAACGGAAGATAACGCTTGTCGCAGGCATACTGGACGACAAACCCTATGCCGCAATGCTTGCCTGTCTTCTCCCTCTTTGCAGCAAGGCAATATTAACCCGCCCTAAGAGCGATCGGGCTTTATCGCCGGAAAGATTATTCCTGGCGGCAAAGAAAATTATTCAGGATATAGAAATTATCCCTGACGTGGGCAAAGCCATTAAATATGCAATTAAAACTGCCTCTGTTAATGATGCAATTTGCATCGCGGGCTCTCTATACCTTGTAGGAGAAGCAAAAGAGGCTCTTGACTTATCAGTGCCGATAGATTAAACCTAAATTGAGTGGTTTTTTACTCGATCTGTACCGATCTCTTGCGCATCAAGGATTCGCGAAAATCCTCGACATATCCACGGGTATGCCTGCTTGCCCTGTGGAATGCGAAGCCTATTCCTCCGGGGTGGTTTTCGCAAACCCTTATGCATCAAGTTCTCAGCACATATCTTCGCAAAAAATCGCTCAACTTAGGTTAAATAAAAACTGTTTCTACTCACAATGAGACCTTTGAAAAATGTGCGCCCGTAGCTCAGGGGATAGAGCGTCAGCCTCCGGAGCTGAAAGCCGCTGGTTCAAATCCAGCCGGGCGCGCCATTTTGGTCTATCGATGGTTGTAAAAGCATGATGTTTGTTGCCTTGCACAATGTCCTGAATACCGGCTTGCTTTTTATATAATATATGATTATGATTTAAAATTATGAAAGAAAAAAATCAAAAAATACCGAATCCCAATGAACTTGAAAAGGAAATAAGTGAATTTCTAACCAAAAGGTTTGGAGGTAATGTTAAAATTGTATCTCCAATAGTTGTTCCTCAGGCAGTCACAACGGACAAGAAGGGAAAAACGCCAAAAAAGAAAAAAAGGCTGGATTTTAACTTAAAACCTGAAGATCTTATCTCATACCTTGATCAATATATTGTTAAGCAGCATAAAGCCAAGGCCATTCTATCTACAAAAATCTGCACCCACTTTCATCGTATCAAACACGCAAAAGATTCTCTGGAAAAGGTCAATGAAATAGTCGGCGGCATCAAAAATAATGTTCTTATGATCGGGCCTACCGGTGTCGGCAAGACATACATGATTAAACTTATCGCAAAAAAAATCGGCGTTCCATTTATTAAAGGAGATGCAACAAAATTCAGCGAAACAGGTTACGTTGGAGGAGATGTAGAGGATCTGGTTCGGGATCTGGTCAGAGAGACTAACGACGATATTGAACTCGCTCAATACGGCATAGTATATATAGATGAATTAGACAAAATTGCATCAAGCCGCAACCTGACAGGGGCTGATGTGTCACGAACAGGCGTGCAGCGCGCTCTGCTAAAACCAATGGAAGAAACCGATATTGATTTAAAGGTTCCGCACGATCCTATTTCGATGCTTCAGGAGATCGAACGATATCGCAAAACAGGCAAACGTGACAAGCGTACCATAAATACCAAAAGCACTCTCTTTATCATGAGCGGGGGATTCAACGATCTGGACAAAATAATTAAAAAGCGTGTAGCCGAGCAGGGCATCGGTTTTGGCGCTCATATTACAAGCCCCAGGGAACAAACCGAAATTTTGCAGCAGGTAACACCTGAAGACCTGATAAAATACGGGTTTGAGTCCGAATTCGTGGGACGTCTGCCTGTAAAGACTGTTTTTGAAAAATTGACCGAAGAAGACCTTTATGAAATTTTAAAAAATCCCAACAACCCTATAATTCTTGGGAAAAAACTTGATTTTGCTGCATATGGCATTGAGGTTAAGCTCGAAGATAAAGCGCTCCACATTTTAGCAAAACGGGCTTTTGACGAAAACACAGGGGCAAGAGGTCTGGTAAGCGTTTTTGAAATTGCCCTGCTTTTGTTCGAAAAAAAATTGCCGTCGACAAATATTAAAAAATTTCCTGTAACCGCTTTTGTTATTGAACAACCTGAAAAAGCGCTTGAAACTATTTTATCACCTTTAAACGAAGAAAAGTTAATTGCAAGCTTTAACGAGCTGTCGGGCAAGGAAAAAGAGTCTGTTAAAGAATATGTGCAAACAAACAGACAGAGATTGAGTAAAAGATACAATCTGACCATGACCCAGTCACGTATAGATATCATCGCATCTTTTTACTGCAAACATATAATGGACATCGGACACGTTATTGAAAAGATAAAAACCTTTTATGATGAAATTAAAAAAATAGAATTATTCTTTTTTCAAAATAACGATATTAATATAGTTATGGAAGAAGATGCTGTTGACTTTATTATTAAACAGTTTATTGCTTCCGGCGTTAAACTTGAAGAATTCTACCAGCAGTTGATAATCGATTTTGAACCTGGGTTTAAACTTATCAGAGAAAAAACCGGAAAAAACCGTTTCTTCATCACAAAACAGGCCCTTTTAGGGCCGGAGTCTTTTATAAGCAATCTCATTAAAGACGAACTTAAAAACAACAATTCACCAGGAAAGGCCTAAAAAAACGTAATGATTGGGATATCAAAACTTTACTGCGGAACAGTTGAGCCGTCGGACGCTCTTCGCTATGGGCGTATGTCATCGCGCCTCCCTTCCCATCTTCTACAATTTTCCAAAGATAAACGACCGGTCGTTGTATGGAACATTACAAGAAGATGCAATTTAAAATGCGTACACTGCTATGCGCAGGCAAAGGATCTCTCCTTCAAGAACGAACTTTCCACAAAAGAGGGAAAAGTTCTGCTGGATGATCTTGCACAATTCGGCGTGCCTGTAATCTTATTTTCAGGCGGAGAACCAACGATCAGAAAGGATCTGCCTGAACTTGCAGCCTATGCCATCAGCAAAGGAATGCGGGCCGTAATATCCACAAACGGCACACTTATATCACAAAAAATGGCGGGCATACTAAAGGATATCGGCCTTTCTTATGTAGGCATCAGCGTTGACGGAATGGAAGAGATCAACGACCGTTTCAGGGGAGTTAAAGGGGCTTTCAATGCGGCTCTAAAAGGAATTAAAAATTGTAAAGACGCAGGAATTAAGGTGGGGCTTCGCTTTACAATTAACAAATTCAATGTAAATGAAATTCAAAATATATTTAACCTGCTTGAAGATATGGATATCCCAAGGGCGTGTTTCTACCATCTTGTTTATGCGGGACGTGGAACAAACCTTATTAAAGAAGATTTATCCCATGATGAAACCAGGTCAACTGTTGATTTAATAATGGATCTTACAAAAAGGCTGCATGACAGGGGAAAGTCAACAGAAATATTAACTGTTGATAATCATGCTGATGGTCCATACCTGTATTTAAGGCTTCTTAAAGAAAATCCAGCGCGGGCCAAAGAAGTTCTTGAGCTTCTCAAAATGAATGAAGGAAACAGCTCAGGCATAGGAATCGGTTGCGTTAGCTGGGACGGCGAAGTTTATTCCGATCAATTCTGGCGTCATTACAGTTTCGGAAATATCAAGGATCGTCCTTTTTCTGAAATCTGGACAGACACCTCGGAACCGCTTATGAAAAAGCTTAAAGAAAAGAAAAAACATGTAACAGGCAGATGCTCAACCTGCCGCTGGCTGGATATTTGCGCAGGAAATTTCAGGGTTCGGGCTGAAGCCACGGGCGATCTCTGGGCGCCAGATCCTGCATGCTATCTTACAGATGAAGAAATCTCCTGAATAAAAAGGAGCAAATGAATGCTATTCCCGGATTACAGGCCGAGACGTCTGCGTCAGAATGAGGCTTTTCGCCGTATGATACGTGAAACGGAAATTTCTGTGAATGACCTGATTCTACCTCTTTTTGCCATTGACGGGACAGGAGTTAAAAACCCGATTTCATCAATGCCCGGCCATTACCAGTTGTCAATAGACAATCTTGTTAAAACAGCAAAAAAAGCTTATAAGTTAGGCATACCGGCTATTATGCTTTTTGGAATTCCAAAAAGTAAAGATCCGCTTGGAACCAGCGCTTATGCAAAAAACGGCATTGTTCAAACAGCAACAAGCGCGCTAAAAAACAAAATACCGGAGCTTGTTGTAATAACCGACGTCTGCTTATGCCAATACACGGATCACGGTCACTGCGGCATTGTAGAAGGCAGCATCATAGACAATGATGCCACGCTGGATCTTCTTGCTCGAACCGCTCTATCTCATGCAAAGGCAGGCGCCGATATGGTAGCTCCTTCAGACATGATGGACGGCCGTGTTGCTGAAATCCGCAATATTCTGGATGAAAACAATTTCAGTAATATCCCGATAATGTCATACTCAGCCAAGTATTGTTCGGCCTACTACGGACCGTTTCGCCAGGCAGCAGACTCAGCCCCTAAATTCGGGGATCGCAGAACATATCAGATGGATCCCGCAAATGCTATCGAAGCAATCCGGGAAGTTACAATGGATATTGAAGAAGGTGCGGATATAATAATGATAAAGCCGGCCCTGCCCTATCTGGATATTATCTGCCGCATCCGGGATGAAATTGATTTCCCTGTTGCCGCATATAATGTCAGCGGCGAGTATGCAATGATAAAGGCTGGTGATAAAATGGGATG
Source organism: Thermodesulfobacteriota bacterium (assembly GCA_034721935.1). Classification (GTDB taxonomy): domain Bacteria; phylum Desulfobacterota; class Desulfobacteria; order Desulfobacterales; family ETH-SRB1; genus Desulfaltia. The sequence continues at coordinate 1,619 of JAYENE010000439.1, read as the reverse complement.
GATAGACGGCAAAAAGGTAATGATGGAGACTCTCATCTCGATCAAAAGAGCCGGCGCTGACATGATACTGACCTATTTTGCCATTGAAGCCGCAAAAGAACTGAATGGACATTAAAAAATGAACATCGAACGTCGAACGTCCAACATCGAATGAAAAACAAAAGAAACGGAGCTTGCCCACCGTCAGTTTGGCGGGGTCTGAGGTTAGAAATCGTAGGGTTTTGCTGGTTTCAAGTTTCGAGCTGAACCCTGAACCGTTAAACTCTTGAACCTTTGATCCCTTGAACGTTTACAAAGTAACTTATTATGACAAAAAAAATAAATCATACATCGACCCCAAATCTCCATCAACACGCTGAAAATAAAGAGGCTGACTTGCGCCTTATTGCATGGGAAACTACACGTAACTGTAACCTTTCCTGCAAGCACTGCCGAGCATCTGCAACAAAAGGCCCTTATACCGGAGAGCTTGATACTCAGGCTTGTATCCAACTTTTGGATCAGATAGCAGAGCTTGGAAAACCTATAATTATTCTTACAGGCGGAGAACCTCTTTTACGCCCAGATATATTTAAGCTTGCAAGCTACGGCAACGATAAAGGGCTCAGGATGGTTATGGGTACCAATGGAACTCTGATAACAAAATCCAATGCAAAACAGATGGCTGATTCAGGCATTAAACGGGTAAGTATCAGTATAGACGGCTCTACAAAAGAAAGCCACAACAGTTTCAGGGGAGTCAATGGGGCCTTTGAAGGGGCTCTAAACGGCATAAGACTGGTCAAGGAGGCTGGAATAGAGTTTCAGATTAATACCACTATTACAAAAACCAACCTTGATCAAATCCCTAAAATTCAGGAGCTTGCCATAAAACTCGGCGCAATTGCCCATCATATTTTTCTTCTGGTCCCAACAGGCCGCGGCAAATATATTGTTGACCAGGAAATAACCGCAGAAGAATATGAACGCACCCTGAACTGGTTTTATGACCAGAGGGAAAAAACCCCCCTGCAACTAAAAGCTACATGCGCGCCACATTACTACCGCATACTCAGGCAAAGGGCAAAAAAAGAAGGGAAAACAGTTACATTTAAAACTCACGGCCTGGATGCTGTTACAAGGGGATGCCTTGGAGGCACAGGTTTTTGTTTTATTTCACACAAAGGTGTTGTGCAGCCATGCGGTTTTCTCCAGATAAATTGCGGTGATATTACAAAAACACCCTTTGCCGATATCTGGAATAATTCAGAAACCTTTTTAGCCTTACGTGATTTTAGCAGATTAAAAGGCAAATGCAAAAGATGTGAATTCAAAAAGGTATGCGGAGGCTGCAGAGCAAGAGCTTATGAAGCAACCGGAGACTTTCTGGCTGAAGAACCGCTTTGTAATTACCAACCAGGCTCATCTCAACGCTAAGGGTTCGGCAAAAAATAAGTTCGCAATTTCAGGTGTTGAAACGCTCGGCTGACAAGGCGCGAAAAAGCATGAATACCAAGCATATTCAGAATTTTCGCAACGCAGTCAGGCGGGATGCATCGGCGCAAAGAAATGTGAAGTTATTTTTTGTCGAGTCCTAAGCCAGGTAGGGTGCATTCTATGCACCATCAACGGCATACATA
>JAYENE010000438.1:0-9467 GCA_034721935.1 Thermodesulfobacteriota bacterium | reverse complement strand
GTTGATAAGCCGGAGCATTGGCGTTATTCCAGCGCAAGAAATTATTCAGGTATTGCAGGATTGCTGGAGGTTTGTAAGCAATGGTGAAGCAGGTATGCATTCCCACGCTGGAGCGTGGGAACGAGAACAACAGCGGGTTCCGTGTTGTTCGTGTTCTCCGTGCTTCAGTTGACCGTTGGACACGGCAGAGCCGGAGTCCGGTTCTTGCCTGGTTCCCACGCTCCAGCGTGGGAACCCAGAGAGATGGTATGCATTCCCACGCTGGAGCGTGGGAACGAGGCGAAAGACGCCAGGTTCCCGTAGGGGCGGGTTTATCCCGCCTGAATCGATTTGGCGGTCGGGCACTTTTGAAAGTATGTGTTGACAAATTTCACCGTCAAGCATCGGAATTGACTGACCAAATTGATGACAAGCTAATCACGACTGAAGCCATTTTAATTGAAATCGGCAATGCGCTGGCAAAACTACAATGGCGTGAGTTGGCGGTTAGCGCCATGAACGATTTGCGGGATGATGACGATAGCGTAAGATTCATGTTATAATACCTGGCTATGTAATCCATGTTAGGCGCTTAAAATAAATATGGCCATGAAATATTCAATCAATTAAAGGAGACATTATAATGTTGTCAGCTAAAGAAGAAGTTCGAGGTCTTCTCGATCAACTGCCAGATGATACAAGTTTAGAGGATATCCAGTATCACATTTATGTTCAGCAAAAAATTGATCGTGCGTTAAATGATGTCAAGACCGATAACACTCTTTCAGAAACGGATTTTGATAAAAGGATGTCAAATTGGCTCGAACCATAAAATGGACTGAATCCGCAACAAGTGATCTCGAGGAAGTTGCAGAATTCATAGCAAGAGATTCTCGATTCTATGCCTCTGTAGTTGTGAGAGAGGCACGAAAAGCAGCCCGATCTCTTGGAGTTTCTGCGGAGCGTGGACGAATAGTGCCTGAAAGAAATTCATCAGATATTCGGGAACTATTCCTTTGGAGTTACAGACTAATATACAAAGTTACTTTCCACCATGTATATATCCTGGCATTTATACATGGTGCCCGTGATCTTGAATCTCTATGGAAACGTCGTGGTATTGAAGCAATCACCTGATAATCAGGTGCTCGTGACCCAAAACGGGCTTTTTGACTCAATTTTCTTGACCGTAATTTGAGCCGTATTTTTCCTCGCACCTCGTTCCCACGCTCCAGCGTGGGAATGCATACGGGCAGACCGATTTTTGTAGGAGCTGATGCCCTCATCGGCCCTCGTTCTGCCCGTTCGTGGAACGGGAAAAAGATGAACGTCCAACATCGAACATCGAATAATGAAATCGCTCCGCTCTGTCAGTTTTATAAATTAGCAGAATTCCTTATTCAAAATTCGGCATCCTTCATTTTGTGGTAAAAGTAGTTGACACTTTTATTGAAGCTAAAAATTGTAAATTGTAGAAGAGGCTTCCAGCCTCTTGGATCAGCGGCAGGATGCCGCTGCCACTTTTCAGTCAAGTGTAAACTGCAAAATGAAAGATGCCCAAAATTCGATGTTGGACGTTCGATGTTCATCTTTGAAAGAATGTGTTGACAAATCCGTTGAAAAACGAGATTATACCAATAGTTCTTAATGTAATATTAGGGGGTTATTCACACTTCGCTTTTGCCGTTCAATAAAAGATTTCGTGATGAATATTTACCACATGTTTGGGCTTTTAATGATGAAAACCAACGGGCTGTTCTCATCACGGTTTATCGTCCAGATCCTGATCGTTGGATTAAATTTTTGAGTAAGGAGAGAAAAATCATGATGCCATTCGAAAAATGTCCGGTTTGCGGTGGTGAATTGAAAGAAAAGGAAGTGGAAAAACTTATGCGCGGTGGGAATCATACCGCAACGCTGCGAGTCCATGCTGAAGTCTGCCTGCATTGCGGGGAACGGTTATATACTGAAGAAACTGTAAGACTCTTTGAGCAAATCAGAAATAAATTGAAACGCCAGGAATTATTAAATTTTCAGCCCTTGGGGCAATTATTTACGGTAGATACCAATTGGTCTAAGACAAATGCATCAAACCGTTAACACGAAAAAACGGTTTGTATTTTGATCTTCCATTCTTTGTGTGTTTCGTGGATTTGGCAGGTTGGGTTAAGCGAAGCGCAACCCAACAAAAGCCTTGCATAAGGAGGACAGAGAAATGAAGTTGAAAACCTTATATTTACTCTGCATAGTTATGATCTTTTCGGCATTTGCATTCACCCCGCCTGCCATTGCCACGGATTCAAAATGCGCTCTGGCAAAGAAGATCGGGGAAAAGGCTGCCTTAAAGTTTAAGAAGGACAAAACAGAGGGGTTGAAACTCTTTATAAAGGCGCACGGCCTCTGCCCGGATGATGCCGGCCTTAATTTTAACCTCGGCCTTGCCTACTATAGATATGGCAACCTGAACGAAGCTGAAGGGTATCTCAAAAAAGCGGTAAGCAAAAACGGCAACAACGGCGGCTCGCTGAATCTTCTATCATGGGTGATGCTGGAAACTGGTTCAGACAGAGAAAAGGCGCTTGAATATGCTGAAAAGGCAACGAAACTCAGATCAAACTCCCCTGCCGTGTTCGACACGCTCATCCGGGCATACATGGAAAACGGACAATTATACAAAGCCGCATTAAATGCGAAAAAGGCTGGAAAAAAATGGCCCAAAGACAGCAAGATTGCCGCGCGTTACAGCACGGCTATAGATAGTTATATTGCTTATTATCTCAAGAAAGCAAAGGCTGGAAAACAAAAGGAAGCCCTTGCCGGGTTGAAAAAAATAGATTTCGATCCTGATGCGTCAAATGCGTATTGCTGGACGCTTTTTGCCGCAGGCAGGACAGAAGCTGCGTTGAGCCAGGCAAAAAAGGCAAAGGATAAATTTCGCGGGAGCAAAACCCTGCAAGACACCTTTGACCAGATTATGGACAGGTTCATCCATGCCTGTTATCAGAAATTTAAAGACGGCAAGAGGTCGGATGCGGTCATGGCGGCTGATAAGATGAGGAATAGATATGCCTCGCACCAGGGATTAGACGATGCATACGACAGGATGTTTGCGGCGATTCTGGATGAGGCGGATACTATTTCCGTGCCCAAACCCATGAGGATTGCCTCAAAAAGCAAAAGCGCGGGCCGCAAAAGCGCGGGTCTGCTTGCCGGAATGCAGGACGGGGGAGCCATGTCAGGCGCTGAAGGGGATCTTCAGGTGGATGTGGATAAAAACATTCCAAAAGGAAAACAGAAAAACCCTCAATCCATAGCGGTTATTATCGGCAACAAGAATTATTCCGGTTTCGGCCACGGTATTCCTGATGTGGATTATGCGAAAAGGGATGCCGCATACATGAAAAAATATGTGATAAATCTTCTTGGATACAAAGATGAGAATGTTATCTGTAAATTTGATGCCACCCAGGGGCAGATGTCGAGGATATTCGGGACAAAGGGAAACTTTAAAGGCGAACTTTACAACTGGGTAAAACCAGGAGAATCGGATATTTTTATCTATTACGTGGGGCATGGCGCGCCTGACCCACAGGGAAAGGGAGCCTTCCTGATGCCTGTAGATGCATCCGCCGATTATATTTCCGCCAATGGATACCCGCTTGATACATTTTATAATAATCTTGAAAAAATACCTGCTAAAAGCATTACCGTGGTTCTGGATGCCTGTTTTTCCGGCAATTCAGCAGGGGGCATGCTTGTCAAAAATATAAGCCCCGGCATATTAAAGTCGGCCAGCCCTGTCAGAAAGTTAAGCAATGGCGTGATTTTTTCAAGCACGGGAAAAGACCAGGTAAGTCACTGGTACAAGGAAAAGCAGCACAGTCTGTTTACCTATTTTTTCATGAAGGGCTTAAGCGGCGATTCGGATAAAGATGGCGACAGGAAAATAACCGTGGCGGAGATGAAGGAATATCTGAGAGATAAGGTTCCTTACAGGGCAAGAAGGCTGGCAGGAAGAGAGCAGACGCCGGTTGTGGTGGGCGATGAATCGTGCGAGCTGGTGAGGCTGAAGTAGAAAGATTGATCACGAAAACACGAAAGTACGAAAACACGAAAAAAAGCTGAAAAGACGATAAATGAAACAGACATGGAATCGTAATATTGCTGCTATTATGCTTTTTATGGCGCCCGGCCTTATTTTGCCGGCGTCTCTTTATGCGGGGACGGTAAAAGGCGTTATCGGCAGGGGCGAGGCTGCTGTGGTGGGGATAACTGCCGAGCAGGGCCAGCTTATTGCGCTTCAGAGGGCGCGGGCGGATGCTGTTGAGCAGGCTGCAGGCATTAGGGTTCTGGGTTCTACGCTGGTAAAGGACAGCATGCTGGTTGCTGATTTCATAAAGACTTTCAGCCGCGGTTTTATAGTTGACGAGAAGGTCAAATGGCTGCCTCTTGGGACTTTCAGCGAAAATGATAAAAGCGCTCCTATACCTGTGTACCGTGTTGAGATAATTGCCACGGTTATGATTCCTGAAAAAAAGCCTGACCCCGGCTTCTTTCTGGAAGCATCTGTTAACAGGCCGTTTTATCTTGATGGAGAAGAGGCGGTTATCAGGGCAAAGGTTTCAAAAAAATCGCATCTTGCTATTTTTAACATAAGAGCAGACGACCGTGTGGCAATGCTTTATCCTGTATCTGGCAGGGTTAAAACGCGCTTGCTTCAATCCAGTGAGACGTTTTTGTTTCCGTCTCCGGATTCAGGACTGGTTCTTGAGATGGGCACATTAAAGGGGCACAGGCAGGACAGCGAGGCATTTATGGTTGTGGTTGTAAATGCGGAAAAGAATGCATCTTTTCAGTTTGCGGATTATTTTTCAGCAGACAGATTGTATCTCGTGCCTGAGTTCTTTGAAACATACAGCAGGTTTGCGGAGGTGGCTGTTGAAAAAATCCTGCCGTATGAGGTAAGAAAGAAGGTGGAGCAATAGAAAAGCAGGTATGCATTCCCACGCAGGAGCGTGGGAACGAGAAATAACAAAAGCCGTATTTGGTGATAGTATGCTTAAATCGCTATGCTATCGTTGGGTTTTGTGAGTCTTTTCCTAAAAGCTTTCAGCCTTCAGCCTATCTCTCTGAGTTATCATAACTTGACAGTTATATAATAACTCTGATCCCCGCGCTGCAATAAAATAACCACCGATTTTTTATGGCGGTATTTTACAACCGCTTTTTCAAACTCCTTTATGCTGCTTATAGTCATTTCATCAATTTGCCGTATTATATCACCCGGCCTTACGCCGATACGCGCCAGAGAGGATTGACGATTGATTTCTGAAATCACCACACCTGTTTTTGCGGATGTTTTATATAGAAAACGCTTTGTTAAAGACAGGTTTTCAACCTTTACCCCAAGAAGATTGAAGGCAAGTTCCTGTGCCAGCTCTTCAGGAAATACAGCAGCTCTTGTTGAGACAGTAATTTCTTTGTTGTTTCGCCAGAGAGTTATTTTAATGAAATCCCCTTTGGCATAATTTTTCATGGCTGTATGATAATGCTCAACCGAAGGGGTGGTCCGGGAGCCGACGGACAGAACAATATCACCGTCCCGGATGCCTGATTTATAGCCTGGTCCTCCCTTTGAGACCTCTTTGACAAGCACACCCTTGTGTTCCGCTTTCAGGTATTGCGCAAGCCTTTTATCAAGATTCTGCACGGTTATGCCAAGCCATATTTGAACAACCTCTCCATATTGAATAAGGTCTGACACAATCCTTTTTGCTTTGTTGATTGGTATGGCAAAACCTATTCCCTGGGCTTTTGCATAGATTGCGGTATTAATGCCGATGAGTTCGCCGTTTATGTTCAGAAGCGCCCCTCCGCTGTTGCCGGGATTAATGGATGCGTCTAATTGTATAAAATCATGATAAACAGCATTTTCCGCCCTGATACTTCGGTTCACTGCGCTTATAACCCCTGTTGTTACTGTATTGGAAAACCCGAAAGGATTGCCTATGGCTATAATTGTTTCCCCTATCATAAGATCGTTGGAGTCGCCCATCTCAACGGCAGGAAGAGGATTTTTTGATGATATTCGCAGCACAGCCAGATCGGAATCAGGATCAGCGCCTATAATCTGGGCGTCAAATTTACGTTCATCGTTTAGAATAACAGTTATGGTTGTGCTTTTTGCAAGTACGTGCGCATTTGTGAGAATAAGACCCCGCTTTCCGTCGATAATAACACCTGAACCCAGGCTTGTTCTTTTGTAGCGCTGCTCAAAACCGGGATCAAAAAAGTCTTTGAAAAAGGAATCAAAAAAGGAATCCTTGCTGAATCTGGAGAAAGGATTAACGCGCCTGCGGACTTCATGTTCAGAATTTATATTCACAATCGCTGGGCTGACCTTGCGCACAGCCCTGACAACAGGGTTTTCCCGTTCATATTCAGCAGCATGGCATGGAACAGAAAGGATAAATATCGCAAAAAACGCTACAATTAAACGGATAAATTTTTTATATGTCTGTACCATGATATTTTAAAAAATGGTTTGTGTATGTTTTTAAAGTGATTATGATGATATAAGTTTGATGAATTCGTAAAGCATTAAGTGTTTGATGTGCGACCTTTGCATGACCTTACAAAACATACCTTTTTGTCATTCCGTACACGCGAAGCACGACACGGAATCCAGAATTATCAAGCATTCCCTGGATTCCGGATCAAGCCCGGAATGACGATTAAAGGGGTTGTGCAAAGGTCTCGATATGACAATTAAATATTTTATCTTAACTCTTAACACTTAATATAATACCATGAAAATTAAAACCTTTCAAGACATCTTACCCTTAGTAGAACGGCCAAGCCGATATTTGGGTACGGAAATAAACTCCATAAAAAAAGATCTGGACAAGGTCAAGCTAAAGGTTGCCCTTGCATTTCCGGATCTATATGAAATAGGCACATCACATTTCGGACTTCAGATACTTTATCATATCCTCAATAAACATAAAGAGATAGCAGCGGAAAGGGTTTATGCCCCAGACCTTGATATGGAGTCATATCTGAAATCATCCCACATACCCCTTGTGTCCATGGAATCACATAGTCCGCTTAAAAATTTTGATATTATCGGTTTCAGCCTGCTTTATGAGTTAAATTATACTAATGTTCTTACAATGTTAGACCTTGCAGGCATCCCATTTTTTTCTTCAGAAAGGGATAGTTCATTTCCGCTTATCATAGCAGGCGGTCCCTGTACGTGCAATCCTGAGCCTGTCGCCGATTTTTTTGACGCTATGGTAGTTGGAGACGGCGAAAATGTGATTGTCGATATATCTATGACCTGGCTCGAATGGAAAGAGGTAGCCGGTAGAAACAAGCAGGACCTTTTAAAACAACTATCATTAATTAAAGGGGTTTACATACCGGCGTTTTTTAATTCAACCGGCAGCAGCACAGGAAGCAAAAACTTTTTTCAGATCCCGCAGGCCAGATTTTCAGATTATAAGGTTATTACAAGAGAAATAATAGCGGATCTTGACACAGCCCCTTTCCCTGATTCTCCGATAATCCCATTTGGCAAGCCTGTACATGATCGTCTTCGTTTTGAGATTGCAAGGGGATGCACCAGGGGATGCCGATTCTGCCAGGCCGGAATGATATATCGCCCTGTACGCGAGCGGTCTGTGAATACATTATTTAACCTGTTTGATGCTTCATTTGCCGCTACAGGTTATGAAGACATCTCCTTGTTGTCATTGAGCGCCGCAGACTATGGTTCTATTGTTTTCCTTATGGAAAGGCTTATGTCTCGATGTGAACCCGGACATATTGCTGTTTCCTTACCTTCGCTGCGCGCCGGAACATTGACTCCTGAACTGATTAATCTTATAAAAAGGGTCAGAAAGACAGGTTTTACCATTGCCCCTGAAGCCGGTAGTCAGAGATTGCGGGATGTTATCAATAAGAATATTACAGAACAGGAGATCGTTGATACGGTACAGGATGTATTTAGTCTGGGCTGGCTGGTTATAAAATTATATTTTATGATAGGACTTCCATCAGAAACCGATAAGGATCTTCTGGCGATTGTGGAGCTTGTTAAGAGGCTTCGCAAGATTAAAGCCCGGGCAGGGCGCAGGGGCCAAATAAATGTCAGCGTGGCGACATTTATTCCAAAGCCGCACACCCCTTTTCAGTGGGCTCCTCAGGCATCTCTAACTGAATCAAGGGAAAAGATAGAGTGGCTGCGGGCCAACCTGAAAATGCCAGGAATTCATTTTAAGTGGCAAAATCCTGAAGTGAGCATGGTCGAGGGTCTTTTTGCACGGGGAGACAGGCGGCTTAGCGGTTTGCTGGTGGATGCATACAAAAAAGGGTGTAAGTTCGACGGCTGGGGCGACAGGTTTCAGTATCCATTATGGGGAAAGGCCTTTGTTGACGAGGGGGTGGATGTAGGTTCTTATACAACCCGCCCAAGGGATGTTACAGACCAATTGCCATGGGATCACATTGATATTGGGGTAACAAAAGAATTTTTGAAGCTTGAATGGAAAAAGGCAAAACGCGGCGAACATACGCCGGACTGTCGCCAAGGGGATTGTAATGCCTGCGGGGTATGCGACTTTGAAACCATTGAGCCAAAGCTGTTTGAAGCCGGCAAAGAAGAACCCGCCCAGGATATTGTTGATGAGTTTTTATACAACAAAGAAGACGCGGCAGGTAAAAAAGCCGGGTTTTATACAAAGGTCAGGGTATCCTATTCAAAGCAGGGCCAGGCAAAATATTTTGGGCACCTGGAACTTGTAAATATTTTTTTACGCGCCCTGAGGCGGGCAGGTATATTGATGAAGTTTACGGAGGGTTTTCATCCCATGCCTAAGGTGTCTTTTGATGATCCTCTTCCCATAGGAATGGAAAGCCTGAATGAATCATTAGATCTAATAGTTTGCGGCAGCGTTAAACCGAACGCCATGATAACCGCTTTAAACAATCATCTTCCGGAAGGTCTTTTAGTGAAAGACTGTCAAATATCTCCTTCAAAGCCGGCCATTAGACAGCAAAAATCGGCCGTATATCTGGTGGAACTAAAAGAGGGTTGTTTTGATAAGCAAAAATTAAACGATTTTATAAAAAGGTCCGATTTTATACAAACCCGTGTTAATCGTAAAGGCAAGTCAAAGAAGATAGATTTTAAGGATTTGGTTTTAAATGTTAAATTAACGAGTTCTCGTGGAATGATGATAAGGCTGAGGTCGGAGCCTGGTAGAACGGCAAGACCGTTTGAGATTATAAAAGGAATTTTTAACCTTTCCGAAGAGATAATAAAACAGGCAGCAATAATAAAGCTATGAACAAAGATTGTAACCGTTCAAGGTTCAGATGTTTAACGGTGAATTTTTGAACCTGTGAACGCTTACCAAATTTATTTTTAAGCGAACCCTTATCAAAGAAGTGAGATCGGAGATGATAACTTATTAACAATTCGTAAC
>JAYENE010000437.1:0-2136 GCA_034721935.1 Thermodesulfobacteriota bacterium | reverse complement strand
TTTATTTGGTCGTCGTTATTTCTTAACGCTCACTAACATGCTCAAACAGTCAGCCGTTTTAAATTTAACTGCCCGCCACATCAGGTTGTTGGCAGGTTACTTTTTGAGTTTGTAAATTTCTGACAATGTAACAGGCTAAAAAACAAGATTTCTCACATTCGTTCGAAATGACAGAGTGGCTGTTCGAAAGGGAGTATTACCAGCTTGTTAAAATTGGAATGATATCCCACAGCATCATCATTTATCGGGCGGCCCGCCCGCCTCGCCTGAGCGAAAGTCTTCAGGGATGCTGACCGCCTCATTTGGCCGAGAGCGATGGCGGGCGGGGTAAACCCGCCCCTACGGGTTACGTGCATCAAATCTCGTAGGGGCGGGTTTACCCCGCCCGAATAGAGTTTATGTTTTCGGCTTTAACAAACTGGTAATGCTCCAGTTCGAAATGACAGAGTAAACGTTCGAAATGACAGAGTGGAGAGTTCGCAATGAGTGAAAATACAATTTTGCAAAAGCCGCGCTTATTTAAAAGAGCAGTCTTGGACGCAATCTTTGTAATAGTCTTTTTTGCTATTTGCGTGACAGAATCTTTTTGTGCCGATTATCAGCAGGTTGCCGGTCTTATTGACCTTCGCAGTACATTCAGTGACGGGGCTTATGATATAGAAACCCTTGTAAAAATGGCAAAGGACAGAGGATTTGAGGTTATTGTTATCAATGACCATGACAGAATGGTCATGGAATACGGGTTGCCACCTTTCAGGAATATACTCAGAAAAAGGGTAGAGCTGTCTTCCATAAACAAGAATGGCGCAAAGACCTTTCTGGATTCAATAAGAGATGTGCAGAAGAAGTATCCCGACATGGTTATCATTCCCGGCTCGGAGACTGCCGCTTTTTATTACTGGACCGGTTCTTATTTTAAAAAGAATCTTACCGCTCATGACCATGAAAAACGCATTCTAACCATAGGCATGGAAAACCCTGAAGATTACGAAAATCTCCCCATTCTACACAACGGTTTTTCCACACAATATCTAAGAATGGCAGTACCTGAGATCTTACTATTTTTTGTTATCCTTGTCCTGGCCGTATTCTTGATAAAATGGAGGGGATTTTACAGGATTGCCGGTATTATAATTTTTATCTGGTGCGTTGCCTCCATTGCAAACAGTAATATGTTTCGCAGTTCTCCATTTGATCAGTATAATGGCGATCAGGGGATAGCGCCTTATCAACATTTGATAGATTATGTGGATTCAAAAGGTGGGTTGACTTTTTGGAATTATCCTGAAACAAAATCCGGTGTCAGGCAGATGGGGCCAATCTATGTGGATACGCCGCCTTATCCGGAAGTTCTTGAACAAGCGCGAGGTTACACCGGATTTGCAGCTATTTATGGAGATAACATAACTGTTACAGAGCCGGGGAATGTATGGGACAGAGCTCTTATAGCCTATTGTGAAGGCAGGAGAAATAGACCGGTTTGGGGAATATCCACGGCGGATTTTCATAAAGAAGGTGATGCAGGAGAGAAACTTGGGAATTTCCCGACAATTCTTCTTCTTCAAGAAAAGACAAAAAAGAATGTGTTGAAAGCTCTGAGAGATGGAAAGATGTATGCTTGTCGAGGCGGATATCTCCATTTTGTCAGGCTTGATGAGTTTTCTGTCTGCTCATTTGACGGTAAAAATAAAGGCATTTCAGGGGACGAAATCTCATTAAAAGAGAGCCCAAGGATCAGGATTTCCCTTTCAGCGGCTGAGGCTTCAGAGAGAAAAGTAAAAGTACGATTGATAAGGTCGGGAACTGTTATTCAGACCTTTCAGGGAAAGTTGCCTATAGAATTTTATTATGAAGATAAATATTTCGTTCCAGGCAAAAAAATTTATTACAGGCTGGATATGCAGGGAAAAAGAAAGATAGTTTCAAATCCGATTTTTGTGGCTTTTGAATAGCCGGTATGCGATAATATTTTTAATGTGAAACCTCAGCGCTGTAAGGACGAAAATCGTTTTTATCAGAAATTTACAAACTCATTATCTGGTCAACCTGAGGCAGCGGACAATTAAATTTAAGAACGGCTGAAACTCGCACATAAGTGAGCGTAAAGAAATAACTTAGAGCAATCCTTTTATAAAA
>JAYENE010000436.1:0-9490 GCA_034721935.1 Thermodesulfobacteriota bacterium | reverse complement strand
AAAATTTTATTTGGTCGTCGTTATTTCTTAACGCTCACTAACATGCTCAAACAGTCAGCCGTTTTAAATTTAACTGCCCGCCACATCAGGTTGTTGGCAGATTACTTTTTGAGTTTGTAAATTTCTGTTTAAAATATTTTTCAGATGAAGAGGAGTGGTTGTGTTGCTGTTTAAGGAGACTTTGAGCTGCTTGAAAAATGAGGTTCCGGCATTAAAAAGATTTGTGTCGGGAAATATTTTTAAGCCCATTTTTTAAATAACTTTTCTTTTATCTGAAAAAACAGCACTATAAATATCTCTGCCGCTTTTCCTTTATTAATGGTTGTCTGATCGCATGCGCAAGTATCTAAAAATAATGGATATATTATCCAAAACGGTCTGAATGTGTGCAGGTTCGTGTTAGAGAATCTTTTTGTCCATATCAGTTTTCTGGAATTCATGCATCAATCTTTTTGAACATTTCTTCAACGGTATCTGCCGACTCAAGATTATGTCTATTTTCGATGTCACCCATAGCCTGTAGCGTTTGCTTGTTAGGCAATCGCAAATCAAACGGAATACCTCTGTAATTGATAACCTGTTTCAAAAAAAGATTAACAGCCGAAGACATATTTAATCCGAGACCAGTTAGAATGATCCCTGCATTCTTTTTAACATCCTCGGTCGTTCTAATATTTATATTTGTGTTTTTACTCATAATTCAAACCTTTGCCCTATAAAATATTTAAAAAAGCTGACTCTGTATTTACTGCACAATGTATCGCATAGTAAATACATTGTCAATACAAAGTATAAAGGGGTTGAATTTAGGCGTTTCTTTTGTTTTTCATTCGATGTTCGATGTTCGACGTTGGACGTTCGATGTTTGTCTTTTAATCCGTTCGATGTTCATTTTTTTTCAATCCCTTAATCCCCCCCCCTCACATAACTCTCAAAATCCTTTTCCAGAAGAAAACAAGATACCATTTCACCTACCTTATCAGCGGTGTCGACGCGATAAATCCCCTTTGGGTCACGACCCACCTCTTTTTTTGCCTTTTCAACAATCATCTCAAGGGATGCTGTCGTCATTTCTATATTAACGCGAACAGTAATGGTATCCTTTGATTCTGCCATTTTGTTATCCTTTCATTTTTTGCTTAAGGTTTTTTGAAGCACGTTTAAATTTTTTCATAAATTTTTATATACCTCGGAAGGTTATAAATTGCGTTTTTTCTGTGAGCAATGCGCATCAAGAGCAAGGCGCGAAGGCGCGGGATAGCAGGCTATTGCAAGCCTGAGCAACGCAGCTATTGATGTTCAGGGCCAGCGAAAAATCGCAAGTTGTGGCCTTTCGAGGTATAAATATGCACCAGGTGATAATTAAGTAAAGAAAAAACAGATAAATTTGACACAAAACGTCAATGTTGATAAACATAAAAAATAACTTCTCAAAAAGTCCGGGCATAAGTTGTGTTTCAGGACTGCGTGCAAACATTTCGTTATGATTGTCTTACCACGAAGATCACGAAGGCCACGAAGAAATCCAATAAAAAACAATAACTTCGTGTTTTTTCGTGTACTTCGTGGTGGGCAAACACTTGCCGACTGAGAATCAACCTGGAATTAGCCACCCGGATTTATTGAGAAGATACCATAAAAAATTGAAATTCTGATCGCAAAAACTATTATGGAGGAATAAATTATGGCGCTTTTATTAGTGCAGCATGGCAAGAGCCTGCCAAAGGATGAAGATCCTGAACAGGGTCTTTCCGATAAAGGAGTTCTGGATGTTAAGCGTATAGCGGATGCAGCTAAGAAATACGGCGTTAATGTATCATGCATTAAGCACAGCGGCAAAAAAAGGGCGCGGCAGACTGCCGATATATTTGCATCTGCACTGCAACCTGAACTTGGCGTCCAGGAGATTGGCGGAATTAAGCCAATGGATGATGTTGCAAGCTTTGCCTGCAGCATCAGCAGCGGAGAAGATTTAATGCTTGTAGGACATTTGCCTTTTATGGAAAAATTGGTTTCTTTTCTGAATACAGGGTCTGTTGCCCGGCCGGTGATAAAATTCCAGAATGGAGGCATTGTGTGTTTAGGTGAGGATCCAAATAACCATTCCTGGGTAATAAAATGGACGCTTATGCCGGATATTAAATAGTGATATAGCCGCAAAAATGCTCAAAATACGCAAAAAATAAAATCTACATTCTTTAATATCAATAGGTTATAAGTAATAATAATTTAATTGTATAGGAATTTCCATTTTATGGTCTATTTTATCAATAGGTTGGAGGCTATCAGCACAATGTAGGGGCGAATCTTGTATTCGCCCTAATCAGGGCGATCACAAGGATCGCCCCTACGAAACAACAATACAATTACAGCCTAAAAGCTCGCCCGATAGGGCGCTAAGTTCAAGTCAGACTTTTTACGAATTCATCTATAACAACTGGCGCATCCTGTGATTTACGCCGCTATTTTTTGTTTTTACCTACGTTAAACGATTAGCTGTTAGCAATTAGCCTTTGGCTTTTATGAAATATGCATCCGTACCTAAGATACGCTCTTAGCGATTAGCTCTTAGCTAAAGGCTAACTGCTAAAGGCTCAATTGAGGTAATAACATCTTGATATAGTTTGACTAATAGCTAAAAGCTATTGGCTAATCGCTCATTTTAGGTTTTATAAAGTAATGCTTAATGACCAATATTTTATTAATTTCTATTATCCTTCTTTCCATTTTTTCTATTATCCTGTTTTTAATTCTCAATAAAGGTAAATCAGATAAATGGATAAAAAAGATTGGAGTCTGGTTTGATGTTCTGAAAAACGGGCAGGAGGATACCAGCCGCATTGTAAAGGAAGAAATAGCTCTAAACAGGGATGAAACAGCCAGGAATTCTAAAGATGTCAGGGAAGAACTGAGCAGATATCTGAAGGATTCCAGTGATTCCCTGCTTAAGCGTATGACAGAAAATGCCGGAATGCAGAAAGATCAGCTTGATTCCTTTTCAAAACTGCTGGGCGATATGACCAAACTTCATGAAGAAAAATTCAACGCAGTGCGCGGGACCCTGGAAAATCAGTTGAGATCGCTTCAGGAAGATAACAGCAGGAAGCTGGAGCAGATGAGGGTAATTGTTGATGAGAAACTTCAGTCAACACTTGAAGCTCGTCTCGGTGAGTCCTTTAAACAGGTCAGTGAACGGCTTGAGCAGGTGTATAAAGGTTTGGGAGAAATGCGCAGCCTGGCTGCAGGCGTTGGTGACCTGAAGAAAGTATTAACCAATGTGAAGACGCGCGGTACCTGGGGGGAGATCCAGTTAGGAAATATCCTGGAACAGATTTTTACTCCGGATCAATATGGTATTAATGTGGCAACAAAGAAAAATAGTAATGACAGGGTTGAATTTGCCATTAAATTGCCGGGGCAGGGCGCTGATAAGGAACAGATTGTCTGGATGCCTATTGACTCCAAATTTCCCCAGGAGGATTACCAGCGCCTGATAGATGCGCAGGAGGCGGCAGATAAAGAGCTGGCTGAAAGATCGATGAGAAATCTGGAAATTCGTATAAAGGCGGAAGCCAGGAATATTAAGGAAAAGTATCTTGACCCTCCCAATACCACAGATTTCGGCATTATGTTTTTACCTGTGGAAGGGTTGTATGCAGAGGTATTACGCATGCCGGGTTTGTGCGATTTTTTGCAGCGGGAATACCGTATTAACGTTACCGGCCCAACAACCCTGGCGGCATTGCTAAATAGCCTGCATATGGGCTTCAGGACACTTGCGATAGAGAAGCGTTCCAGCGAAGTCTGGGAACTTTTGGGCGCTGTTAAAACAGAATTTGGGAGATTTGGCGAGGTGCTGGCCAGAACCAGGAAAAAACTTAAGGAAGCTGCAAGCACTATTGATCAGGCGCAAGTTCGCACCAGGGCTATTGAAAGGAAGCTTAGAAAAGTCCAGGAAATACCGCAGAATGGATCTGATGTTGATCAGGATCAGATTAATTCTTAGCCCCAGACCCACACAGACAGGTACAGACAAGATAATGAAAGTCAGTGTTTGTCCGTGTGGGTCTGTAAAGGACAGGGTTTTTCAAAGCCTATATGTCGAAGTAAAGCATGAATTCATGCGGATGGGGCCGCAGTTTAACAGGATTTACTTCGTTTTCAGTTTTGTATTCAATCCACGTATCAATAACATCCTGTGTAAAAACATCACCTTTCAGCAGGAAGGCGTGATCTTCTTTTAGAGCGGCAAGAGCCTCTTCGAGGGAGCCGGGCGCTGACGGGATGTTGGCAAGTTCTTCCGGCGGAAGGCTGTATATATCTTTGTCCAGCGGTTCTCCAGGGTCTATCCTGTTTTCGATGCCGTCTAATACAGCCATTAGAGTTGCTGAAAAGGCCAGGTAACCGTTACAGGACGGATCAGGGGTTCTGAATTCAAGCCGTTTTGTCTTTGGCGCCTCAGAGTACATCGGGATACGTATCGCCGCACTCCGGTTGCGGCTTGAATATGCCAGATTTACAGGCGCTTCAAAGCCTGGGACAAGACGTTTATATGAATTGGTGGTCGGGTTGGTAAAGGCACACAGCGCGCCGCAGTGTTTCAATATTCCTCCGATTCCGTAAAGAGCTTCCTGAGAAACTCCGGCATACTTATCACCTGCAAAGACAGGTTCTCCATTTTTCCATATGCTGATATGTATATGCATGCCTGTGCCGTTATCTCCAAAAAGGGGTTTTGGCATAAATGTAACCGTGCGATTATCTTCGTGGGCCACGTTCTTTAGGACATACTTAAACCACATGAGCTGGTCACCCATTTGTAGAAGCGGTTTAAAGCGCATATCTATCTCTGCCTGGCCGGCCGTTGCGACTTCATGATGCTGGCATTCAACATCTATACCCAGTTTTTCAAGGGTAAGAAGCATGTCGGTTCGAAGATCCTGGAACTTGTCGGTAGGCGGAACAGGAAAGTACCCTTTCTTATGTCTTGGTTTATAACCAAGGTTCGGGGATTCTTTTCTGCCGCTGTTCCATATTCCTTCCACAGAGTCAACCTCATAGAAAGCCGTGTTTGTCGACGATTCAAAGCGAACATCATCAAAGATAAAAAACTCTGCTTCAGGTCCTATATATGCTGTATCGCCGATTCCACTTCCTTTCAGAAATAATTCTGCTTTTTTAGCGATATAACGCGGGTCGCGCGGATAAGGCTCCCTTGTAACCGGGTCAGCAATATCTCCAATAAGAACCAGAGTCTGAATTTCAAAGAATGGATCCATCTTTGCTGTATCAGGATCAGGCACTACGAGCATATCGCTGGCATGGATTGGCTGCCATCCCCTGATGCTTGAACCGTCAAACCCGAAACCGTTTTCAAAGCTGGATTCATCGAGTTCGCATATAGGCACGGTAAAATGTTGCCATACCCCGGGAAAGTCCAGAAATCGTAAATCAACAACCTTAGTCTCATTTTCTTTCGCCATTTCCAGCACCTGTTTTGGTGTCATAATTTGAATCTCCTTATTATAAAAATTGTTAAACAGTTCGACCTGTGCAGTTAGCTTTTAGCAATTAGCCTTTAGCTTAAAAAATTAAACAGATAATACATTCAGCTGTAACTTCTCAATAAGTTCGGGCAATAGCATCTACCGATGTTTTGTCAATTAGTTGGTCGTGTGATGAGAAATCTCTCGTAGGGGCGGCTTTACGCCGCCTGCCGAGTCGATTCTGGCGGGATAAACCCGCCCCTACGGCTGTAATTCCGAATATCGCCAGATGTTATTGAGAAGTTACATTCAGCTAAGAGCTAAGAGCTAAGATCTAATGGCTAATCGCTTTTTCACAAATCTTCACATTGATAAATAAGCTGAACCTATTGCCTGTATTGAAAAAAAATACTTTTCGTTCAGACACTATATCGCATCCTTTTTGACTCGTTCTCACGCTCCTGCGTGGGAATGCATACATGCTTTTCCCCAAATTTCTAATTTCCAATTTCAAGCCGTGAACGGCTACGTTTTTATTAACACCTTTTCTATACCAGTCTTTATTCTATCAATCTGAGTGTCTGAATCCACCTTTTGCCCCTCAAAATCCCTGACATAAAAGATATCCACTACCTGATCGACCTTGGTTGCGATTTTGGCAACCCGGATATCGAGTCCGCATCTGTAAAGAGTATCTGTAATCTTAAATAAAAGCCCTGGAAAATCGTATGTAAACACGTCGATAATGGTAAAAAAACTGGAACTTTTATTGTCCACATTGATTCGATGCGGTCTTATCAGGGCATGTGGTTTTGAGGGTTTATAGTAAGAAATTTTTTTATCGAGAGCTTTCTTAAGATTCAACTTTCCTGACAGAGCCGATTCAAGGTTTTTCTTTGTTTTTATCCATTTTTCATCTTCAAAAATCTGATCACGCGGAGGCTTTACTTTAAAAATATCAAGAGCGATATTGTTTTTCCATGTGTATGCCTGTGTGTCTAAAATATCGAGGCTGTTTAAGGTAAATATTCCTGCGATCCTTGAAAAAAGTCCGGGACGGTCTTTAGCGCAGATTGTGACTGTTCTGGTATTTGAATCATGAGCTTTTATTACATTCCAGACAAAATCGGCTTTCCCCAGACTTTTATAAAGCCTGATATGTTCCAGCATATCCTGCGCCGATGCATACAGAAGGTATCTTGGCGACATCACATTAAACAGCGCTTCCAGATCCTGGCGAGGCAGCAGTGCAGACGTTAAATCAAAAAGCTCCCTTTTTTTCTTTTCAAGAAGTTTGATTACCTCTTCTGTTGCCAGCTCACCTTTTTCCAGAACACGACAGGTCTCAAGAAAAAGATTTTTTAAAAGCGTCGAAGTCCAACTGGACCATGCCTTTGGCCCGGTTGAGATAGAGTCGGCAACTGTCAGAAGATAGAGCATTTTGAGATGTTTTACATCCTTAATCTTTCTGGCGCATGAAATTGCGGTTTGCTCATCATTAATATCTCTTCTGGTTGCAGTTTTGATTAAAAGAAGATGGTTTTCCACTAAAGATGCAACTGTTTCAATAGCCTTGGGCTTTAAATGTTTTGCGCGTAGTATAGGCCGGACCATTAGAGCGCCTCTATGTGAATGACCCGCGCCAGGTTCCCTTTTTCCGATATCGTGAAGAAGAGCCGCCCACAGCAATAATTTTTTGCCGGTTAGTTGTTTATACAGCTTGCCGTATAATGGGTCATTAGAGGTGTCCTCTGATGTGCCAAAATTTTTTATTGTCTGAACCGTGCGAAGCAAATGCTTATCCACAGGATAGATGTGATATTCGTCGTACTGGATTCTATTAACTATAGCTTTGATTTCCGGAATAAATTTTGCCAGAAAGCCGGCGCTCATCATTTCATTCAGCACATTGAATGTCGGAGCATGAGTAACCAGAATTTTTTCAAATGATTTAACGGTGGAAGCGGAGGTTCTGAAATCCTTGTTAACCATATAGGCAAATTCTTTTACAAGCCTTTTAGCCTCGATACTCAGCGGCGCTTCAAGGCGCGCGCTTTCTTCAAATATTTTTATTAAAAGACCCGGAGATTTAAGGATTTCCTCGGAAGAAGTAAAGTTAAGCATATCCCTTTGTATTTCCAGACCGTTTATGCCGGTTGATTTTGGAACCTTTCTTTTTATACGAAAGCCTTTTTTTGCAGTCTCATGTTCGCAAAGAAACATAAGATTTTGCTGTTTAATAAATTCCATTTCGCCGTGCAGCTTTCCCAGGAATCTTTCAACAGGCTGCAGAGCCTCTTTTTTGTTGAACTTCAGAGAGCCGGCAAGTTTCGGTTGATACTCAAAGTATAATTGGTCACATTTTCTTCCGGTCATGTAATGCAAACGGTTTCTTACATCCCATATAAAGGAAAGGGCGTTTGCCAGGGTCTGGAAGTCGTCTTGCGAAAGACAGCCGAAATATTCAAGGTCTCTGGGTTCCTTCAGGTTGTATTTTATCCGAGCGATCCAGAGCATTGTGTGGTAATCTCTTAACCCTCCCTGACCTTCCTTTAAGTTTGGTTCAAGAAGATATGTAGAGTCTCCGAAATGCTGATGGCGTTTCCTGTTATTTTCGATGAGACATGTAACAATTTTGTTGGATTGTTTCAGGATGACCTTTTTACGAAGTAGTTCCATAAGTTCTGAATATAGAAGGGATATTCCGCATATATGACGGCCGTCCAGGATCGAGGTCAGCGCTTCAAAGTCCTCACCCGCCAATTTCACCGACTCTTTAAGCGATCTGGCAGCATATCCGATATCAAGGCCGATATCCCAGAGCGGGTAGAGAATTTCACGGATCAGCTCGTCGGTCCTGTCAGGAATCCTTTTTTGGAAAAGAAAAAGAAGGTCAACATCTGAATGGACGCACTGTTCCCTCCTTCCGTAACCACCAACAGCAATGATTGCATAGGGGTTCTTATTTATTTCCATACTGGGTCCGACCATGCTTTTTTCAAAACTTTCAAGAAAATAATCGTCTAAGATCTGAGCATGACTCTTTAAGAAATCAGGCTCTTTTCCTTTTAAGAAGCTTGAGGTCAGCCCATTCCTCCTCTTTAGGAGTATCTTTGAGGCATGTTCATACCTGTTTTTTATGTTTCTTTTGCGCAATACCATTATCCCAAAAATAAAGTTTAATGGAAGCATTACCAATTTGTTAAAGCCGAAAACATAAACTCTATTTCGGGCGGGATAAACTCGCCCCTACGATCGGGCGGGATAAACTCGCCCCTACGAAATTTGATGCGCGTAACCCGTAGGGGCGGGTTTACCCCGCCCGCCATCGTTCTCGGCCAAATGAGGCGGTCAGCATCTCTGAAGACTTTCGCTCAGGCGAGGCGGGCGGCCCGTCCGATAAATGACGACGCTGTGGGATATCATTCCAATTTTAACAAACTGGTAATATTCCCGGTTTAACATCAGAAATTTGAAAACTCAAAAGCAACCTGTTGACAACCAGAGCTGGCGGGCAGTTAAATTTAAAACGGCTGATTGTTTGAGCGTGTTAGTGAGCGTTAAGAAAGAACGACGACCAAATACAATTTTCTATAAGTCGGATAATGTCGGGTTTAGCAGGCTTTTTATAAAAGGATTGCTCTAAGTTCTTTCTTTACGCTCACTTATGCGTGAGTTTCAGCCGTTCTTAAATTTAATTGTCTGCCGGCTCTGGTTAATCTCATAATGAGTTTTCAAATTTCTGAACATACTTTATTTGACAAACTCGTAAAAAGTTAAAAAATACCTTTTCCCGTCATTCCGGCCTGTCTGCCGTGGCTACACAGGCAGACGAAAGTCCGCCAAAGTACTCTGGCGGAGCAGATTATTGCAGACAGTTAAGGGTTCGGCAAAAAATAAGTTCGCAATTTCAGGTGTTGAGGCGCTCGGCTGACAAGGCGCGAAAAAGCATGAATATCAAGCATATTCAGAATTTTCGCAACGCAGTCAGGCGGGATGCATCG
>JAYENE010000435.1:0-9491 GCA_034721935.1 Thermodesulfobacteriota bacterium | reverse complement strand
TCTCCATATCTGGCTGCCTTTTTATACATGCTTCTTGCTGTCTCAAGATTTTTCAAAGCGCCAAAACTTTCATAAGCCACACCCAGATTATAGTGGGCTTCGCTGTTGGTGGGTTCGGCCTTAATTACATCCTGCCAGATTTCCATGGCCTCTTTCCATGCCCCGCGTTTAGCAAATTCGATACCACGTTTAACAAGCTTGTGTCCGCCGATTCCAACCCCATATTTGCTTCCATCATCAAATGTTACATCTTTTGCAATCTCGGTTGGAGAAATTTTTGCGACAAGCTGAGACGCAACATTGGCCGACAGCTCATTTAAGGTTTGATTTCCCGCCGGCAACTCGCTTAACTTCATCCCCCCTAAAAAGGAAAGAGCATATTCCTTGTCGCCGCCAAACTTTTGATTGTAATTTTCCGTGACCTTTCCTGTTGCTATAATCTGCTTTGTTTTCAGGTTAAATACTTTGAAATCGGTAGTTAGAGATGCCTGGCGTATGACATAGGGTACTGGTTTGAGTACGGTTTTTTTGATTTCCACGTCATGCCATTTCCCAAAAATGTTTTTCTCTTTTTTATATCGGCCTGTGCCTTCCTGCATCTGGACCTGATCAAAACCACGCATATCATTGATGTTGGCGGTTACCCGCCCGGTAATTACTCCGTCTGCATGAAGATCTTCAAGGTCGGGGAAAAACCTTGGATCATCTACCTGATCATAGATAACTCGATCCAGGGCATTTGTCTTTGAGATGTCGATAAGATTGAAGTGCGGCACAGCGCTTAATTTGCTGTAGAAATCGCTGCGCACAGTTTCACCGAACCTGCCTTCAAACTTAAGCAAGGCAAGTGTTCGAATGCCGCCCAGAGAAACTTCGGCAGGTTTGATCCGGTTTACACTGGTCTTTGCAGCGCAACCAAACCATGCAAGCATTGCAACTACTATTAAACCTATTAATAATTTTAAGATGTGTTGCTTGTTGTTCATGGGCATCCTCCTTTCAATAAAAGTTGTATTATTGCCGCAAGCCGGCATCAATATTTTTGCCTTTTGGTTCCAGAGGCAGGTTCGACCTTATCAGAATATTTTTTTGCAGAGACCGAACAACCTTATCAATATTTTCAACTCCATCCCTGATTTCTTGAACACCTCGTTTAGTAGATTTAGTAACTTTTGGTATATCAGTACTACCCTCTTCAACTTGTTTCAGTATCTTTTTAATGCTTGAAATGCAATCTAATACTTCATTTCCGATTTTCTTGATTTTAGCAAGGTTGTCCCGGACATTGTCCATTGTTTCAGGGGCCTTTACAGAGGCATCGGCAATGTTTTCAAGTATGGCTCCCGCTTTATCAATATCGTTCTGGATGGTTTCTAAAAGCGTTCTTGATTTCAGCAGGCTTCCAACAGTGCCTTTGCCGGCTTTTATATCTCTGGAAACCGCTTCAAGATGAGAGATAGTTTTGTTTATATTATTGATGGCTGTAAAAAGGGGGCCATCAGGATCCCGCATTATTTGCATTATTTCTGATAAATCCTGGACAGCCCTGATAACTTTCTTAGCTGTTTTTTCTACCTGAAATTCCGCTATGAAATCAGATATCTTTTTTTTTGCTTCGGATTGTATCTCTCCGCCTTCAGGAATAAGTGACGCATCAGGGCTTCCCGGCTGTATGGAAACATATTCAGATCCAATAAATGTCGGGCTTTCAACAAGTGCAATAGAATCGGTTCTAATCCTGGAAGAGTATTCTTCTAAAATAGCCAGCTTGACTTTTACCTTATTCCCGTCAAGGGTAATTTTCTTTACTTTTCCAATATTAGCTTTGAATAGTTTTACAGAGGCATTGTTTTGAAGGTTATAGCTTTCATCAAAAGTAGTATAATATGTAATATATGTTTTAAACCAGTCCTTGCCCCTGCCGATAATCACCACGGTAGTCAGCAGTATAATTACGATGCAGATTATAAATGTTCCAACTGCTTTCTCTTTTTTGCTGAAGTCTAAGTCCATAAGTGTACTAAAGGATTAAGGATTACAGGATTAAGGATTATAGGATTAATCCTTACCCCTCTTTAACCACTGTTAAATTCCCGTTTGAAATAAGTATCTGCCTGTTGGAAAATTCTTTAATAAAATTTGCGTCATAAGAAATAAAAACAACGGGGAGTCCGGCTAACAACATTTCTTTAAGGAGCTTAACAAAAAGATCAAATTTTGTACGCCTGATGAAATCTTCAGGCCGCTCAAACAGCAGTATGTCGGGCGACTTGGTAAGCTCTCTGATTGCAATGGCGCTTCGCAGTTCCGTCGGCCTGAGAGCGCCTGGACGGACATCTAACTTATTATAAATATCGAAAAAAACGCATAAATTTTTGACATTATCCTTGATATCAAGGGAAAGTGAATTTTCAAAATAGTATCGCATTAATAAAAGATTTTCCCTGATGCTCATATTGCTGATCATCGATGCGTCTGTAGTAATATAGCCCATTTTTTTCTTATATGGAAGGAGATTTCTATGGTCTGAAAAATTAATTTTTTCTCCCATAAATCGATAATCACCGTTTGCCGGACGTTCAAGCATTGCAATACCCTTTAGAAGCAGGTGTGCGTCATCCGGCAGATCTGCCTGTATGGAACATACATCCCCTTTTGACAGGTCAAAATAGAATCGGTTGAGACCGTTTCCTTGACCTATTGGAGAAAGGGTATAATCTGAAAGCTCGATTAACTTCATTTAAATCCTTAATTTCAGACCTCGGAATTAAAAATATAGAATTCGTTATTAATTACCAATAATACAATATGTTATAGTTATTTCTGAGATAAATTGGACATTCGCCACCTTGAAGTTTTGTCATAAACCACAATATATAGTGTTTATTGTAAATAAAAATTGTATATATTGATTTGTAGCTACTAAACAATTACCGTATTGTCCAGGAATACTCCTAAATTTGGGTGTCGTATTCTGAGGTCTGAATTTAGGAATTGCGAATTTAGGGATTTAGGGATTGAAGGTATTCTACTGATTTTAATCCCTCAATCCCTCAATTCCTAAATTCCTCAATCCCTTAATCCCTCACATGTAAAATATTGTCGATATAACAACATTTATCAACAGACAATAAAAAAAGCACTCAATGGCTGCCTTTGATGTTGCTACGGGCAGGCCGGTAATATTTTTTTTTATGCTGAATCCGTAGTAAAGGCATGTCACGGTAATAATAATTCCAAAACACAGGGCCTTTACAATTCCTACAATAATATCTGTCAGGGTTATGGCTTTTGCAATCTGTCCAAGAAAGTCTCCTAAATAAATATGTGTAAAGACCCATACTATTCCATAACCTCCGATAATGGACACCAGGTCAAAAACGATAAAAAGACAAAGTATGGCAGATGTGATCCCTATTAATCTCGGCAGACAAATTATTCGTATGGGATCAAGTCCTGCCATTTCAATCGTATCTATTTCATGGAAAACCTTCATGTAGCCAGTCTCTATAGTTACTGAAGTAGCTGATCTCAATATCACCAAAAGAGCTGTAATCCCGGGGCCGAGTTCTCTCACAATTAACAGCACCATTGTTGTGCCTGTGTCGTATTGACTCGAGATCCTGGCAAATTGCATAATAAGCATGCTTCCCACAATAAGAGCAATCGGAATAAGCAGGGGAAGGGCCTGCACAGCCGTAAAGTATATCTGTTCCAAAATAACTCTTTTGACAAGAGTTCTACCTTGTTTCGGCCTTTGAAAGATCAACTCGAATATTTTATAAGTAAAGGCAAATAGATCCAGAATATGGCTGCCGGATTTTAAGGTTTTTCTCCCTATGTAACCTGCTATTTGATACATTTTGCTCGTTGCTCGTTGCTCGTTGCTCGTTGTTGACTTTCGGTAACTATTACAATATAAAAACCAAGCAGGTCAACAAAATTGAATATATCATTTACCCGGCATCTTATACGGTTTTACTTATGAAGAAAATTTATCCTTTTCTCATCTCCATATTTATCATATTCGTTGGAATTCTTGCCTATTTGCAAGAGATATCTTTCCTTGATCTGATGGAATTAAAAACCATTGATTTAAGATTTGAAGCCAGAGGACAAATTCCCCCAAGCCCTGATGTGGTTCTGGCAGTTATTGATGAAAAAAGCGTTAGTAAAGAGGGAAAGTGGGTATGGCCAAGGTCAAAAATCGCAAATCTTGTTACAAAACTGTCAAAAGCCGGCGCCAGGGTAATAGCATTTGACATTGGATTTCTTGAGCCGGATGATAAAAAAATTGTAACCACCATAAATGAGATACAACGCACAATTCATAATCACGATATTCGAAAAAAGGAAATTGACAACTACCTGAGAAATCTAAAAAAGCATGCAAACAATGATCAACTCCTTGCCGATGCCATAAAAAATTCCGCAGCCAGGATAGTGCTGGGATATTTTTTCCACATGGATTCCATTGAATCAGGGCATATCAGCGAAAACGAAATCAACATTCATCAGGATAACATTTCAGGGTCTAAGTATAAATTTATACGTTATGCTTCCGGAACTGCTCAGAATATAGCCCTTATTGAAGCCAGAACGCCTCAATCTAATATAGAAATTATTTCAACTGCAACCGATTATTGTGGATTCTTCAATATGTTGCCGGACAAAGACGGGGTTGTCCGATGGATGCCTGGCGCCATTAAGTGCAAGGAGACGCTGTATGCTCCTTTGTCGCTGATTGCGGTCAGCGCCTGGTTAGAAGACCCGATTTCAATAAGTATTAGCGAATATGGTGTGGAAAGGCTACAGATCGGGAATGTCATGGTACCGACAGATGAGCTGGGACGAATTTTGATAAATTACAGAGGGCAGGGGAAAACCTTTCCTCATATTCCGGTTACAGACATACTGAATAATAATATAGCCGAGACTGTTGTGAAAGATAAGATTGTAATAGTGGGCGCTACGGCTGTAGGAATATACGATTTAAGGGTCACTCCCTTTGGAACTGTTTTCCCGGGTGTTGAAATCCATGCAAATGTCGTAGACAGTATCCTTTCAAAGGACTTTATGTATCAACCGGCCTGGGCTGCTATTTTTGACATAATAGCAATAATTGCCGCCGGACTTATCCTCGGGCTTGTCCTTCCCAAAACAGGCGGCATATCAGGCGCCGCAGCAAGTTTCTCATTGTTTATCGGTTATATGCTGCTATGCCAGCATCTATTCTCTCAAAAGGGCTTAATTCTTAACCTTGTTTATCCCCTGACTGTAATAATTGTAATATATACCAGTATAACCGCATACAAATATTTTACAGAGTCAAGGCAGAAAAGATTTATCAAAAATGCTTTTTCTACTTATCTTGCTCCAACGGTTGTCAAACAGCTTATCGAGTCTCCTGAAAAGCTTGTGTTGGGTGGTGAACAACGTGTAATTACAGCATTTTTCTCAGATATCCAGGGATTTACAAGCATTTCCGAAAAACTTATGCCGCATGAATTGGTTGAACTTTTAAATGAATTTCTTACAGAAATGACAAGCATAATCCTTAAATATGAAGGAACCGTGGATAAATTCGAAGGTGATGCTATAATCGCATTTTTTGGCGCTCCTAACGAGCTTGAAAATCAAGAAGAAATAGCATGCATGGCTTGCATTGACATGCAAAAAAGGCTGTCTGAACTAAGAGAAGGCTGGAAAATATCAGGCAAGCCGGAACTTCATATGCGAATCGGTCTTTGCACGGGCGCGGCTGTTGTGGGCAACATGGGATCAAAAACACGCATGGACTATACAATGATGGGAGATACGGTTAATATTGCCGCAAGGCTGGAAGGGGTTAACAAAATATACGGGATTTACACGCTGATTAGTGAAACGACTTACAGTGAAGCTGGCAATAACATAATGGCAAGGGAAATTGATTCGATAAATGTTGTGGGAAAAAAAGAGCCGGTAACAATTTATCAGCTTTTAGGTTATCTAAAAGATGCTGATGAACGCACGAATATGACAATAGATAATTACTCCAATGGCCTTGATGCGTACAGAAATCAGGATTGGGAAAAAGCCGGAAGTTTTTTTAAAGCAGCATTGAAGTTAATACCTGACGACGGTCCAAGCAAGGTCATGCTTGTCAGGTGTGATGAATATAAAATCGATCCCCCTCCAAAAGATTGGGATGGATCATTTACTATGAAAACAAAATAAATTTATAAAGCATGAATTGGCGGGGCAGCGCCAAAAAAGGCTAAAGGATGTGAATGCGAATGGCCTTTAGCCTTTTAGAGCCTTTAGCGGAATTTCCGCTCCGCTTTGACAATTCCGTACGATCTACCACCAGGTAACGACCTTATCATGCTCAAAGACAAGGTCTATCAATTCCTCGTAATTGGCATCGGCTTTATCTAATCCAAATTGTTTAGATTCTTCCCCTTCAGACATAACTTCCATTAGCTTCTTTACTTCATCATCTGGTTCCTTTTTGAACACATGCAATATCTTCATAATCTACCTCGCTACCTTCCGAATGGAATCACCAGCTCATATTCCTTCATTTTTCTGGCAATCTCCTCAGTGCTTAAATACTTGTAGCCATGTTTTTCATTTTCTTTTACATTGGAAAAGAGCTCCTCTTCAAGATCGTCAGTATACATTTCATATCTGTCTTTATACTCTTCATCCTCAGCAACTTTTGGGTCCAACTCATGTCCCAAAAGGAAAAAATGGGTATCAATCATCTCTGCTGCCAGTCCCAAACTTGACCTGAGCCCCTCATGTTGATCACCTAAATGCCTTGCCAAGATTGCTACCTTCATTTGTCCCTCCCTATAGCGCCAAATAACGATCCATTTCCTCTATTAATTCACCATGCCTTGCCTGGGTAGCAAAATCCTTACTATCTATCCCTGGTATAGAAGTATTCTCATCTCCCAAATTGTGGGCTTTTAGAGAAACCAGGCACAGAGACATCTTACCATGCCCTTCCACTATCTTTCCAAGTTCGGAAAAATCCGGCCTCTTACACAAAAAGGTCCCTCTGTGGGTAAAAAAGATAATCAACTCTTTGTCTTTGGCTACCGCTGCCCTCGCTGTCTTCAAAAGCTGATTCCAGTTCTCATCAGAGGAGACAAATATCCCCAATTTATCTGCCATTTTAACCCTCCTCCTATGTTAACCTTTGCGGATGTAATACTTGAAGGTGCCACCTTCCTCATCAACACCTAAAAGTTCGTGGCCACCTTTTTTACACATCCCGGGTAAATCGTTTTTTGTTCCAGGATCTGTACCTATTGCCAACAATACCTGCCCGGAACTCATACCCTTGAGCTCTTTTTTCATCTTAATAGCAGGCATAGGACAGCTCAACCCGCTCAGATCAATAGTTACATCTGGTTTAATTTCATCTGCCATCTGAAAAATCCTCCTTTTAGAAAAATTCTTAAACATCCTGCCTGACCTTGCATCGCACATACAGACAGTATCTATTTTGCCCAATCATTACATTTCGACGGTGAACTTGTCCGTCTCTTCATTCCATGTGGCGACCAGGGAATAGACCACAAAAATAGCTAACAGGATAATCACAGTCCATTTGTAGCCTATGTAATCCGGGATGAAGAACTTGTATCCGATCAATGCCTGGAAACCCTCAGACGACTTGATCAATGCCTTGAACAAAGAGTTGCTCAGGGCAAAAAAGAACACGGCCACCATGAGTTTAATATGACCTTCCGCGGCCCTCCAGACAGAACCGCTTCCACAGCCACCAGTGAGCAACATGCCAAAGCCAAAAATAATGCCGCCTACAAGACTTCCGAACCAGAAGGTCGAGGTCACATAGACCTCTTCTCCGCGCAGACCGGTCCATTTGAGAGCAGCAAAGCCCAGAATACTGATCACAATGCTGTAAGTCACAGCCCTTACCATATCTCCTTCCCCTGTCATAAAAGGGTCCCTGAAGCATCGGACAAAACAGAAACGGGTTCTCTGGATGATCACCCCAAAGACAATCCCGCAGAGAAGGAGTCCGCCTACCCGTGCGTAAGCGTTCCGTGCATAAAACCACGCAGCCACGATAGCACCCAGGAATACAATTGCGCCTATGTAAGGTTCTATCTCAACCAGGCTCTTTCCTCCAGACCCTTTTGAAGGCTTTGGAGGCTTTGAGGGAATGTGCTCCATTTCCCAGTACAGGTAGCGAAGGCCCAGGTAAGCGCCCGCGATGAGACCCACCATCATGGCAAGGCCCGCGAATGACATGGCGCTGATAGCAATATAAAAACCTCCCACATTGCATCCTCCAGCCATGGCAGCGCCTATTCCTAATAAAGTGCCGCCTACCATCCCTTTAATCAGCTCAAAGCCAGGGGCATTGCGAATGCCAAACTGCTTGGACATAAGGGCAGCGCCAAAAGCCCCCCAGAACAGACCGAGGGTCAGAATGGAGCCCGTAGAAATGATAGGTGAAAAGGGGGCCTGGCTGTATATGCCTATATAATTGAAAAACCAGTCTGCCCAGTTTCTCAGTCCGCCTACCACGCCCCAGGGCCTGGCCCAGCCAAAGGTGATGACGCTCATGATGCCGATTAAAATACCGCCAAACCATATAGGCCAATTTTCATAAAATACGCTGGAATAAGCCCGCTTCAGGATTCCGCCCAGCACGCTTGTTTCATTGTTATCACTCATAGGAATTTAAACCTCCCTTCAAACGCACCTTTGATGTCAACAACCTTCCTCTTCCTCTTCTGGAATCGCAAATTTATCGGGCGCC
This sequence comes from Thermodesulfobacteriota bacterium, assembly GCA_034721935.1. Classification (GTDB taxonomy): domain Bacteria; phylum Desulfobacterota; class Desulfobacteria; order Desulfobacterales; family ETH-SRB1; genus Desulfaltia. Next base: position 706 of record JAYENE010000435.1, on the reverse strand, counting down.
GGTTTTGGAGCAAGGGAAGGCGGCGCGCCCACCTGTGCTTCAGCCGGGCCTTGCATAGAAACATCCGGGACAATAAGGCCCATATTTTTGTTCACCTTTTCGGCCAATGCAGAAATAACAGCGAGGTCATAGCGCATCCATGCCTTAGAGGATGCGGGATCAGCCTGAAGAGCCATCCTGAAGTACTCTTTGGCATCAAGAAATTTTCCCCTTTGATATGACTGTTTCCCGAACTGGATCATTTGGGCACAGCGGGCCTTGTCAGGGACAAATGCCCTGGCATCTTCGGCTGAAACATTTTGGGGAAGAAAAACAAAAAAGCTCAACATAAATGTCATAAGGGTGAAACATAAAATTCCGTGTTTCATAAGTTATACCTCCTTAGTCTCACAAAATAGTCCGCCTATACCATAGGGCAGATAATAAGAAATTGCTTTTTTTCGGATAAATCTATGTCAAATTTAAGAATCTATGTCAAGTATTAAATGACACGGCTAAGTCATTCTCTTCCATAACATATTGAAAACAACATTTATTCATGTAAATTCTCAGATTCTCACGCAAAGGCGCCAAGCTCGCAAAGAAATAACGACGACCAAATAAAATTTTCTATGAGTCGGATAATGTCGGCTTTAGCAAGCTTTTTATAAAAGGATTGCTCTAAGTTATTTCTTTACGCTCACTTATGTGCGAGTTTCAGCCGTTC
>JAYENE010000434.1:0-2142 GCA_034721935.1 Thermodesulfobacteriota bacterium | reverse complement strand
TCATAAACCACAATATATAGTGTTTATTGTAAATAAAAATTGTATATATTGATTTGTAGCTACTAAACAATTACCGTATTGTCCAGGAATACTCCTAAATTTGGGTGTCGTATTCTGAGGTCTGAATCTCCTTAAAAGCATCAAGCAACCCGACAATATTAAATTTTTCCTCTTTTTCTACGATGTCAATTATTACTTTTGCATGACCAGAAGAGCCGACTACGAGTATGTTCTGTTGTCATTCATTATTTCTCCAATTTCCATTTTGTCAAGTAATTTTGATGCCTTTAGGTTTGAAGCCCAACATGAAAATCACCGGTTTTTATCCGGTGCATTTTTCTGGTTGGACACATAATTTTATATGTTTTTCAAGATGAATTCAGGGCTGGTATAATATTCCAAATATGGGCTTAACCATGTTTCCATAATAACGTGGGAGGATCAGTCTATGCCAAGCTGTAAATCAGTATTTTCAAAAGACGAACAATTGCTTATCCATCCATGCTTGCAAAGAGTCTTAATTGCAATAGAAATTTGACGTGTAGTGAAATGTTTTTTTCTTCTACTCCAATGATGGATCTTAGACTCCACATCTTTTGGTTGCTGGGCACATTCTCGGGTAATAACCCAATGAACTGTGGATAATAATTCCAATCCAAATGGTGATTCGAAACCATCTACCAGATCAGAAACCCTTTTAAAACGATCCATTGTTTTTTTCTTTGATTTTAGGAACGAGTTAGAATCTTCATAAGCACCTGGAACTAATTCGAGTTGCTTGTTAGGATCATCTCCACCATCTGCATAACCCGAGATAAGATGACCTTCAATTGCATTTAGCACATGACGTAGATTGTCGGCATACGGACCATAATGTGCTTTTTTATATTTGAGTTTTAAAGGTTCACCCGATTCTTGCAAAAAATACATTAGTTTGTGAACTTCTAAAAGAGTCACAAAAGGATCGAGTAACCCGTTTAAATATCGGCTCATCAACTCAACAAGGGCTGCTCTGCCTGGAGTCATGTCTGGAATCTCTCTGTTTTTAATCATTTTTTCAGTGACTGGCGCTCCCTTGGGTTCAAACACGATCACATCGACATCTTCGAGAGTAATTAAAGCTTCCTCAATTAAACTTTTTACCTGGAGCCAATTTAAACCACCCAATCCGGATCCAAGCGGCGGGATTGCAATTGATTTGATGTCATTTTTTTTTATCACAATAAGAAGATCTTTTAATCCTGACTCAATATCCTCTATCCGACTCTTTCCACGCCAATGCCGCTTGGTAGGAAAATTGATTATAAATTTAGGGTTAAACAGTTCATCCGTTTCAAAAACAAACATTTTGCCAGGGTTAACTTGTTTACGCTTGCAGGCAGTTGCATATACCCTAAAATTTTCGGGATAAGCTTTTTTAAATTGCAGTGCGATTCCCCTTCCCATAACACCAACGCAATTAACTGTGTTGACAAGAGCTTCTGCGTTTTCTTTAAGTATGTCACCTGTTTTATACTGTAACATTTTGACAACCCATTCTTTTAGTAATACCACTCATATCGCACTTTAATTTTTGGTTTGTGCGATGCAGTAGCTAATTTTTATTAACAATTCTATCATATTTCGTTGATATTACGCCAATTTGCTCCACCAAATTCCATGGGAAAAAATCTTCGATTAAAAATTCCGCCTGTTTTTCTTCCCGACAACTACTCCAGTAATTTGCTTGGACTGCATCCCAATTAATTTCGTTGAGTTGGGATAAATTACAAAAATCTTCAAAGTAAAATGACCCCGCATTACTGGATGTAAACGCCCATTTTTTATTTTGCTGGTTTGCCCATGCAATAGTATTTACAAGGTCTGCTACCAAGTGGACAATGGGTGATTGGCCGGCTTTATATTCAAGCTCAGGGTTCCTTTTGTGAATTAAATATAGCATAACAGATCGTGGACAAAAATAGAAGGGAACGCATTGCCCTACAAATAACCCCGGATGACTTGATAACTCACATTCTTTAAGGCGACGTCGCTTGATGCCTGACATTCCAATAGTAGTTCCGCTTGAAGCATTAGCTGTGATTATTTTATCGGAATAAAGGAGGCCATCTTTAAGCACGGATGGGAGTTTATCATAATGGA
>JAYENE010000433.1:0-2143 GCA_034721935.1 Thermodesulfobacteriota bacterium | reverse complement strand
CCGGCAAAGAACTCGAAGAGGTGGTCACGATCGAAGTCAACGACATCTTGTATCGTATCATGAAGGTCAAACAATGATGATCCCGAATCTATCTCGATCGTTCTGATACATTCCTCCTCAAGATAAAAGCCAAATACGCATTCGATTCTCAATGTCCAAATCATCTCTATTTAAATTCCTATTTTGAAATGTCGTGTGAAATGTCGTGCCGAACGACCAAGCTTACCGGCACCAGAAGCTAATGAAGACTTGGCAAAAGCGACGTTTTACCGTGAAAATAGCAAAGGCAAAAACGCGCGGGTTTCTGGTGTCAGGTAAAGCGCCTGGTTATACCCGACAATCTTGCAAAAAATACGCTAAAAGTACAGGAATTACGTCGCAGATGCTGCTAAAAACAGCCAAGTTTTGTGATGGGTGAATAGCGCTAACCCTGATAACGATAAAATTACTGACAACGATAATAGCTGATATAGTCACAATTAGAGACAAACTCAATAGCGACAATTGCTGGCAAGACTCTATGGTAACCCAAACAAAATTGAAAGCGTTTTTCTAAGTTTGTATGCAAGTGCTTTGTTTAACCTTCCCATAGCTTCAATCTTCCAGATAAACAGCCGAATTTTCAAATGCTTCTTCGGGTGTACCGTGGAAACCGCCGTTGTTAAAAGCACAAGGCTCATATTTTTCGTGGCTGTAAGTATAAAAAGCCATAGACCAGCAATCTTCATCTCCAAAGTAACGCAGGCGGCATAAGTGAGTGGGACAATTTCGCAGACGTTCAATATACTCCTCACGAGATTCGCCAAATACTGAGGCGTCAAAATGAGGAGAAACATAGGGCTCTGTATACGCATCAATGTAACACAACTGCCCACGGAAACGAACATCAATGCGGGTGTACTTTCCCGAGCAATGCTTCTTGGCATACGCCAAAATACGATTTCGCGTTCGATCTCTTACGGCCTGTGGTATCTTGACACCGCCAGAGTGTGGATCATAAACCCATGTTTTTCTCATCATATTCCTCCACGCAGCACAAGGGTATAACAAGTTATTCTGTAGAACCACGTATCTTTTCATATTGAATGATACGCATAATGATTAAAAAAGATTCTCAGGCTCAAACCTTAGAAAATTTGTATAAGACTTTATATCAAAATATACGTAAATTCTCAAAGCGTAATCAAATAAAAGATATAACTTTATGAATTTTTAAAATTTTTTAACGATATATGAACTTAGCGCCCTATCGGGCGAGCTTTTAGGCTGTAATTGTATTGTTGTTTCGTAGGGGCGATCCTTGTGATCGCCCTGATTATGGACGAAGTGATCGCCCTAATCAGGGCGAACACAAGATTCGCCCCTACATTGTGCTGATAGCCTCCAACCTATTGATAAAATTGACCATAAAATGGAAATTCCTATACAATTAAATTATTGACATTCAATTTGCAATAGTACATTTTTTCATCAGTATGCGTATCATGATAATATTAAGGATATATAGAAAATGGAGTTTTCACTATGCTCCCAATACCTTTACCCCTCTACAAATTCAGGGGGACACCCATGAAAATATGCGTTTCATGTCCTGTTGATGTATGCTATGTGATTATTTATACTAAGAAAAACAGAGTAAACCAAAATATCGAAATGTTGCTGATGCCTCCATTCTTCTGCCAGCTATTATGCCTACTTTTTTCACCCGCCCAGAATCTGGATTCGGACTCCTTTAATTGTAACTATTCAGCCACAGCCCTGCCTGCCAGACGGCGGGCAGGTTCACACAGACCCGCCTGCCACTGCAAGGCACGAGCGGGCAGGTGAACGCAGATAGGTTTAAATACAAGTAACCGTTCACGGTTCAAATTTCAAGGTTAAACTGATTTAGCGGGACATAACAAATGATCCCCTGAAAGAAAACTTCGATTCTGAGTCCAATGCAGAATTTGTTAGATTCTATGATACATCTCCTCCTGCCACTGCGAGCTCGCCCGCCAGCCAAGCCCGCCCGGCATTCGCCTGAGGCGTAACCGATAGCGGACAGGCGAGGCGGCTTGAGGCATGAGCGGGCAGGAAGCAAGAGTGTACTGAACTTAAAAGCAAAAATGTACTCTTTTTGGCGTTCAGGTTCACTGGCCTG
>JAYENE010000432.1:0-9525 GCA_034721935.1 Thermodesulfobacteriota bacterium | reverse complement strand
TACCTCAAATGACAACATCTTTTATCATTTTTCACACAATATTGTGTTGTTTGGCTCTAATGCCTTAAGGTATCTATTTGACTTTGTTAGAAAATAAAAATCCAACCGCTATTTGTGGGCATAGATAGACAACAATAAGGTTTCAGGCGAATCCACTGTCAGCCAGGCTATCCAATTTTTATCAGGTGTGGCTCCGTTCTCTTTTCTTCCTGAAGAGGAACTCAAAAAAATAGCTTCTGAAGTTTCCATGGTTCATTATCCAAGGGATACAATCTTGTTTGTTCAGGAGCGATCAAGAATTGAATGTCTTTATATAATTCAAAACGGCTCTGCCGAACGGTATTATGAACAAAATGGTAAAAAAACGCTACATATATTCTTAAGGGTTCGGCAAAGAATAAGTTCGCAATTTCAGGCGTTGAGGCGCTCGGCTGACAAGGCGCGAAAAAGCATGAATATCAAGCATATTCAGAATTTGTCGGAACGCAGTCAGGCGTGATGCATCGGCGCCTGAAATGTGAAGTTATTTTTTGCCGAGCCCTAAGTGAGGGGGAAGTTTGTGGCGGAATTTCCATGCTTTTAAATGATGGAATTGCTGTTTTTAATTATGTTCATAAGAACAAACGGCAACGCTAATTCATGCAAAATAGAGGTATTGCGGGCAGGTGGCGGGCAGGTCAAACAAATCTGAGCAAAATCTATGCGACTAAAAAGAGGCAAGTTGTTTCGTTTCGTTCCTAATAAACCGGTAATTTTTGGCATCCTTCATTACGCGGTTTACACTTTTTGCCGGAGAACAACTATGATTTGGTGGGCACAGCCCACCCTACAATGTGCTATGCCGGTTTTTTTGTAGGGTGGGCTGTGCCCACCAAAAAGCGGATTAATTTCAGAAAAAGTGTAAACTACTTTTGTGGTGATATGAAGGATGCCTAATTTTTAATAGTAAAGAAAGTGAGGGAGAATGAACAATTTAAAAACATGTATTTTGACTTTTTTTTTAGTAGTATTTTTGTCATTTGAAAGTGGCGCAGATGAATTTGTCATGGATACGCAACAAGCGATACCTCAAATGAATGTTAATTCAAACCACGACCGGAAATCTTCTAATACATCTGAAATTATTAAGATAGGTTTGGAAGATTTTATCAAACTGGTAAAAGAAAAAAATGAAAGAATTATTGTTCAACAATTGGAATGGGAAATCACCGGGGATGCAATTAAAAATGCCAAATCTATTTTTGAGCCGGAAGTTGTAGGATCTTATGAGCATGAAAGAAGCAAGGCGAAATATTCTAAAGAAGAAGCGGTAAGCTTCTTTGGCTCTGCTAGTGATCGTGATGAGCAAAACAACAATTATAATGCTGCGATTGAAGGATTGATTCCAACAGGAGGGCGCATAAGTCTCGGCTACACATTGCAGGAGCTTTCCAATAACTTTAATAAGGGCGATGAAGAATACCAGACTTTTATTGGCGCAAGTCTTACACAACCTTTGTTAAAAAATGCCGGCTTAAAAACTACCATGGCCAATATCCATATTGCAGAGACGGATTATGACATAGCATTGCATACATATCGCCGGCAGATGATGCAAGTCGTTTCCAATGCAGTTGCAGCGTATTGGAATCTCTATCTGGCCCAGGAAAAATACAGGATGAGGCAGGATTCAGTAACGATTGCAGAGCAGGTCTTGAGGGATAATCGCGAACGGGTCAAAACGGGAAAGATGGCAAAAACAGAGGTCATGGAGGCAGAGGCCGGTCTTTTGTTACGCAAATCCCTGGAAATTGAAGCAAAACAGGATATTGTCGCTGCGATGAATGATTTGTATATATATATATCATCTTCGGTTGGAGATAAAGAGATGGAGATTGAGCTTACAGATCGAATTGAAGTCGATACCATGGAGCGTGATTTAAAAATGAGTCTTCAGAACGCATTTAGACTGAGGCCGGACTATATAGAAACTCGTAAAAAGATAGAGCGTGAAAAGATCCGGGTCGCGTTTGCGAAAAACCAGAGATGGCCTCAACTCGATTTAAAGGGGAGTTACGGGTTGAATGGTCTTGAGGATTCGGTCGGAAATTCCTGGGATAAGGCATTAGAGAGGGATTTTGAGTCATGGACTGTAGGGGTAGAGCTGAGGATTCCAATCACTGGCGGCATGAAAACCCGGAGTGAGCTGGCTGCTGCCATTCGCCGAAAAAAGCAGGCTCTTCTTGAACTCAAGGCAGTTGAAGTGGGGATGATAAATGGTATAAACACGGCTTACAAGAAGGTTTGCAGCGCCTGTGAACAGGCTGCATACTATGGAAGTGTTGTTGATATAAATAAGCATTTGCTTGAAGTAGAGCTGGCGCGGCTTGATGCAGGGAAAAGCAACAGCAGGTATGTTTTGGAAAAGGAAGAGGATCTTAACAGGGTCAAAGAGGCGAAAATCGAAAGCCTTGTAATGTATGAGAAGGCTATTTTGGAACTCGAGATGGCAGAAGGGTCTATTCTTGTCTGTTATAATATCGAGGTTATGGAGGTGGATAAGTGATCTTTTGTGCAGGTGGTGACAAGAAAAGGCTAAGAATAAGGGCTTATTGTTCTTTTTTGCAGAGTGTTATTGTCTTGGTATTTCTTCTGTCATGCGGTGTTTATCCTCTTTTTGCCGGGGAAACAATTTCTGTTTCCGGAATCACGGAACCGATCAATGATGTGACATTGAGCTTAGATGTATCGGGCGCAATCAGATCGATTTTTTTTAAAGAGGGCGCTCTTTTAAAAAAAGGCCAGGCAATCCTTGAAGTGGATAACAGGCTTGAAAACCTTGAAGTAAAGCGGCGTAAACTGATCTGGGAGAGTAAGGCTGAAGTGAATGCAGCCTTAGAGCGAGTGATCACGTTGAAATCTCTCCTTGAATCGACCCGGGTGCTTTATGAAAACACTGGATCTGTCAGCAAGGAAGAACTCGATGAAAAGGAGCTTGACTATAAGCTGGCGCTGGCCGAACAAGAGCGACTTGAGATAGCAGAGGAGCGGGAAAGGGTTGAACATGAGATGGCTGTGGAAACGCTGCGTAAACGGACGTTATTCTCCCCGATTAATGGGGTTATTATCGAACTGTTTCTGGATCTGGGCGAGACCTGCGAAGCGAATCAAGCGCTCGTTCGTGTTGTAAATACCAGCAAGTGCTTTTTTGTGTGCAATATTGAGGAGCGGCTCGGGAGGGAACTTAGAATGGGGCAATCGGTTTATATAGAACTCCAAACAGGATCAAAGTCTTTGAAAAAAAAGGGGACCATCGCTTTTGTATCCCCTGTTGTAGATCCGGCCAGTGGTCTCCTTGAGGTAAAAGTCCAATTTGACAACAGCGGTGGTGAGATATGGCCAGGGGTTTCCGGTTTTATGTTCCTAAAGTAAGCAGGGAGCAACGAGCAACGAGAGAGCAACATGGAAATGAATCAGACTATCAATGATTTTGAGCATATCCGTCGCTTCACAGGGTTGCCTGGTGAATTTTGGCCGGCATTTCTTGAAAAATGCACGCGTCTGGCTGCTGCCAGGATTGGTTTCCTCCTTGTTCGGGAAGGCGCCGACGGCTCGTGGAAAAATTTTTGTTTTTGGCCTGGGGATGCCCGTGAAGTTATTAAAACTTCGGGTTTTGGTTCCAGGATAGAAGAGATATCTGCAGATTCTGCGCGCGACGGGTATGCATGGGAGACTGCAGGACAGGAAAAAAGCGTCGGAACAGGGTCCGGAATAATTCTTGGTGTCCGTCTTGTTTTGGGAGATGAAGAGCGAGTTGGCGTGGCGGTCTTTGTCTTTGACAATACCGAGGGAGTGTTTCCTGAAGAAGTAATCTTACGATTGAAACTTGTGGCGGACACTCCTGCAATTTATCAGTCAGGGCGTTTATTGCGTCAGTCCAGGGCAGACGTGGTTCAGTTTGCCGAGGCCCTTGACCTGATGGTTTTGCTCAATGCAGAAAAAAGGTATATGGCAGCGGCCATGACTTTTTGCAACGAAGTAGCTTCCCGTTACAGATGTGCATGCGTTAGCCTTGGATGGCTAAAGGACGGCTATATTCGTGTGCAGGCGATCAGCCACATGGAGCGATTCGAGAAGAAGATGGATGTTGTCCAGATTCTTGAAGCTGCCATGGAAGAGGCCTTTGATCAGGACGAGGAGATCGTCTTGCCGCAGCCAAAGGATAGTACCGCCGTGGTCAGAGACCATGAGGCATTTTCCAGGGACCAGGGCGCGCAATATATGGTTTCTCTTCCGATCAGGCTGGATGGCGAGCCTGTAGGCGTTTTGTTCTGTGAGCGCGCAAAAGAGGCATTTTCAGAAATAGATATCCGGGGATTGCGGGTGCTGTGTGACCAGGCAGCCCGGAGGCTGGGAGATCTAAAGAGAAATGACCGGTGGTTTGGCGCCAGAATGGCCACCTTGGCACGAGAGACATTATCCCGATTTCTCGGAATAGAGCATACATTTGCTAAATTCATGGGCATCCTTGCATGTGTAATCCTTGCTATTTTTCTCTTTGGACATTGGAACTACAGAGTGGAAGCGCCTTTTATCCTGAAGACAGACGATCTGGCCTTTCAGCCGGCTCCATTTGACGGGTATATTGCTGATGTCCATGTAGATGTGGGGGATCTTGTGGACGAGGGAGAGCTTTTATTGACCCTTGATACCAGAGAGCTTCTTCTCGAAGAGTCAACAGCCATTGCTAATCAGGTCCGATATTCGAGGGAAGCGGAGAAAGCCAGAGCAGAGAATGCGCTGGCAGAGATGAAAATTGCGCAGGCGCTCGCTGACCAGGCAAAGGCGCAACTTGGCCTTGTGCGTTACCATCTTAATAATGCCGGAATAAGGGCTCCCTTTCCGGGGATTGTAGTGGAAGGTGACCTGAAGGAGATGCTTGGAGCTCCGGTACGGAAAGGAGATGTTCTATTTAAGGTCGCCATGATTCAAAAAATGTATGCCGAACTTGATATTGATGAGCGGGATGTGCACGAGGTGGCTGCAGGACGGACCGGCGAGATCGCTTTTGTGAGCAGACCGGATCTGAAATTTACCGTTAAGATCGAGCGGATTGAGCCGGTATCCGTTGCCAAGGAGGATGGCAACGTATTTATTACCCGTTCTCTCTTTACCGGAGAAGTTGCCGACTGGTGGCGGCCGGGAATGAGTGGTGTGGCGAAAGTTAATGTTGGGAAGAGGAACATCATGTGGATTTTTACCCATCGTACGGTCGATTTTTTACGACTTTTACTATGGTGGTAGATGATTGTTGATTGTTGATTTATGATTGTTGCTCTGACTTCTGATCTCTGACTTCTGGCTTCTGATCTCTAATTACTTATTATGGTGGTAATATGCCGAAACCTGGAAAGACATTCAGTGAATCGTGGCATCGCGTGGCCAATCTCAAGGTCAGTTTGAGATCGACTGTGAAGGTGCGGAAACAGTTCTTCCGGGGAGAAAAGTGGCATATTCTTCATGACCCTTTTAATAACCAGTTTTTTCGTCTCCGTCCCGAGGCATACGATTTTGTATCGCGGCTGCGTCCTGACCGGACAGTGGAGGAGGTCTGGGAAGAATCCCTTAAGCGATATCCTGATGATGCGCCTGGACAGGAAGATGTTATACAACTGCTCACCCAGCTTCATTTTGCTAATCTCCTTTATTTCGAAGTTCCCGCTGACAGCGCAAAACTCTTTGAGCGTTATAAAAAACGGCGCCAGCGGGAGATCCGATCCAAACTCCTTAGCATCATGTTCATACGCATTCCACTTCTGGACCCTGAGAATTTTCTGAAGCGGTTTTTGCCGGTAATCAAAATTCTGTTTGGATATATTGGAGCGCTCTTGTGGATAGTGGTGGTGGGCACAGCAATAAAACTTGTCCTGGATCGCTTTGATGCGGTTACAGAGCAGGCTCAGGGAATTCTTGCCCCTGACAATCTGATTCTTCTTTATGCTGGTCTTGTAGTGATTAAAACTCTCCACGAGTTCGGGCATGCCATGGTATGCAAGCGCTTCGGTGGAGAAGTGCACACAATGGGTGTAATGCTGCTGGTCTTTACCCCGCTTCCTTATATGGATGCGACCTCAAGCTGGTCGTTTCGGAGCCGATGGCATCGCGCATTTGTGGGGGGCGCCGGAATGATTGTTGAGATCTTTGTGGCGGGACTGGCTGTCTTTTTATGGGCTTATACCGGGCCGGGGGTTCTCCACAGCCTGGCCTATAATATGATGTTTATTGCTTCTGTATCGACACTCCTGTTCAACGCGAATCCACTCCTTCGTTTTGACGGCTATTATATCCTTTCCGATCTGTTAGATGTTCCCAATCTTCATACGAGATCTCTCAAGCATTTGCGGCATATAGTGGAGCGGTATCTCTTTGGCTGCAATGATTCTCATAGCTCCACACAGAGTTTGAAGGAGGCAATATGGCTCAGTATTTTTGGTGTTTTGAGCGGTATTTATCGCGTTATTGTTTTTACAGGTATTATCCTTTTTGTAGCCGATAAATTTCTCCTTGCAGGTCTGATTATGGCTGCAATCTGTGTGATTTCATGGGGAGTGGCCCCTCTTTTTCGTTTGATCAAATATCTTGCATCAAATCCCCTTTTGGCCAAGACACGTCTGCGGGCAGTATCCGTATGCTGCGGAGCTTTTTTTGCGGTCTTGTTTTTTCTTGCCGTATGTCCTTTTCCAAACAGGTTCCGGGCGCCCGGTGTGATGGAAGCTGTTCAATATGTCCGTGTGGTCAACGACGCTCCAGGTTATGTGGATGCAGTGCTGGCTTCTTCGGGGAGCAATGTTCATGCAGGAGTTCCTCTGATCTCTCTCTCAGATAGGGAATTAGAGCTTGAAATCGAGTCTACACAAGCACAACTGAAAGAGACGCTGGCGCTTGAGCAGCGTGCCATGAGCGGTCAGACCGCTGACCTTGCGCCGATCCGGAAACGCATGGAAACTATTGAGGCCAAATTAAACAATCTAATGTTGCAAAAGGCTTCCCTTATTGTGAAGGCAAGGGTGTCCGGGGTGTGGGCGGCGCCTCAGAGTAAGGATATGGTTGGCGCATGGATCCCGAGAGGATCGCTGGTTGGTGAGATTGTAAACCAGAAAGCGTTTCGATTTTCTGCTGTTGTTTCCCAGGAGGAGGCTGCAAATCTTTTTGTCGATCAGATAACAAAGGCAGAAGTCCGTGTCTTTGGGCAGGGTGGAATAAACCTAAGTGTAACAGACTACCAGATAATTCCGTTTCAACATGAAAAATTGCCGTCAGCAGCCCTTGGATGGCATGGCGGAGGTGAAATAGCAGTGTCGCTTTCAGACGAATCAGGTCTTCAGACAGCGGAACCATTCTTTCAGATATATGCTAATTTGAGGACTGACCCGTCAGTGGCGTTTCTGCATGGAAGGGCAGGCAAGCTTCGGTTTACTTTGCACCCCAAACCTCTACTGATGCAGTGGGGAAGAAAGTTCCGCCAACTTCTTCAAAAGAGGTATCAGATTTGAACCTGCCTGCACAAGATTACCGCCGCACACATTTCATAACTCCTGATAAAGTCCCTAAAGGCATGGATGCTATGGTTCACGGACTTGTTGGTCTGTATCACAGGCGCTTGCGGTTTGATCGATCGATCAAAAAAGATGCGGAAAAAATCAGCGCAATGGCCGATAAACTGCGCCATTTATCAGAACAGAGACTACGCAAGCAACTTGGGGAAATGGCAGTCCGATTTCGTCGTTATGAAAAAGGGCATGATAAAATTCTTAATGATGTTTTTGCAGTTATCGTGGAGGCTGCAGATAGAATATTGGGACTCCGGCTCTATCCTGTCCAGATCATGGGGGGTATAGCGCTTTATAAAGGGTATTTCACGGAGATGGCAACGGGAGAGGGCAAAAGTCTGACAGCCTGTCTTCCCGCTATACTCGCGGCCTGGACAGGAAGGCCGTGTCATATTGTAACTGTCAACGATTACCTTGCAGAACGTGATGCAGATGAAATGCTTCCTTTTTATTCTTTTTGCGGTGTTTCAGTAGGGTGCGTCACAAGTCAAATGGAACCGGAACAGCGTCGCCTTCATTATGGCAGAGGGGTAGTTTATACTACCAGCAAGGAGCTTGTTGCTGATTTTCTTCGCGACCGGTTGAGAATCGGTTCATTTTATGATTCATCCCGCAGATTGATACGACAGATGCTCTTGCCGCGCTGGGAGGGCAGCAATGGCCTGGTTATGCGCGGCATGGATACTGCTATCGTAGATGAGGCAGACAGCGTGTTAATTGATGAGGCTGTGACGCCCCTTATTATATCCCGTGCTCAGGACAATAAGCCGATGGCTGAGATTTACAGAACCGGCTGCGGAATTGCCGCCTCTCTTGAGTTAGACACTGATTATCATCTGGATCTTAAATATAAAGAAGTAAAGCTGACAAAAGATGCTCTGAAAAAAATCGAAATTCTTTCCGAATCGCTTCCAGGGATCTGGCGGGGGGCTTCCCGCAGAGTGGAGTTGATACAACAGGCGCTGACAGCGAGAGAATTCTATAAAGAAGAGAAGCAATACGTAATCCACGATGGAAAGATAGTGATCGTCGATGAATTTACAGGGCGTCTTATGCCGAACCGCACCTGGCGACAGGGGCTGCATCAGGCTGTAGAAGCCAAAGAGGGCATTGATGTGACCAGTCCGAGCGAGACCCTGGCAAGGATCAGTTTTCAACGTTTTTTTCGTTTTTTCAGGAAATTGAGCGGGATGACAGGAACCGGTCAGGAAGCGGCAGGGGAGTTCTGGCATATATATGGATTGCCTTTCATGTCGATTCCTACGAACAAGCCATGTATCAGAAAACAGATTTCAGACGCTGTTTTTCCTGATGCAAATCGGAAATGGGAAGCCATTGTGGAAGAAATTGTCCAATGCAACAAGACAGGTCGTCCAATCCTTATAGGGACACGCAATGTCAGGGCAAGCGAAAAGCTTGCGGAGATGCTTACTGTTAGAGGGCTGGATTTTAATCTTCTCAACGCTGTTCGACACAAAGAAGAAGCTGTGATTGTGGCGGCTGCCGGCGAACAGGGCAGAATCACAATCGCAACGAACATGGCCGGCAGGGGCACGGATATAAAATTGGGCAGAGGGGTTGTCGAACTGGGCGGCTTGCATGTCATCGCCACTGAGCGGCACGAATCGGGTCGTATTGATCGCCAGCTTTTTGGAAGATCTGCCCGTCAGGGTGATCCAGGGAGCGCCCAGGCTTTTATGAGCGTTGACGATGAGCTGATTCAGCGGTTTGTGCCTGGCCCTTTGCGAAAACAACTGGCCTCGGCCATTGAAAAAAGAAAGCCGGGAGCAAAACGACTATCTGAAACTATACTTTCTCATGCCCAGCGAGCTGCCCAGCGTCTCGCCTTTCGCCAACGACGGAATGTCCTTAAAATGGACACATGGCTGGAAGATGCCCTTTCTTTTACCGGGCCCGGTTCTATGTTTTGAAGATG
>JAYENE010000431.1:0-2150 GCA_034721935.1 Thermodesulfobacteriota bacterium | reverse complement strand
AGGCTCAATACAGAGCCTGCAATCTTGATCCATCCGGCTTCAGACTCCCGTTACCGGGTTTACCTGCGGATTTCTCTGCTGACCTGCCGGCTAAACTTTAGTCAGGTGGGACTCTCACTTTATGCGATCACCCACTGGGTAACGTCAACCAATTTCATGGGATTTCTTCCAATTCCAAGGTTTCGGATTTATCTTGGCACGAGAACGTTTTGTTAGCGATTTTTATTGATGTTCTTAGGGCACTTCAGGATTTTCTGTACAGCGATATGCATCTCCTGTGGCAGATGACCCCCAAAAAGATTTTGATTTATTTCTAATAAATAGAACATTAGCACCGGCCTCAACTGCTTCATGTGTAAGATCGCTGATTACACGTTCTAGGGCTTCATCCTGTAATGCCGCGCCTCCCCAACGAGAGGTACTTTCCACCTTTTTTTATGAATTCACAACTTGCAATAGAGCTTTCTTCTTCTGTTATATGAATTTTAGCCTGCTCTTTATCTAAGTATGTTTTCCCAACTCCATAAACAACAACCCCTTCGCAACCAAAGAGCGAGAAACATGCAAATATTATAATTAGATAGAGTAGAACACGTCTAATAGTGTATTCCATATCCAGCTCCTATGTAGCATTTGAACGATATCAGCCAGTAAATGAAAACAAATTATTGTCCATGTACGGCAACTGTTAGTTGCCAAGGATTGCCATTCATATCATTGCTAGTTTGTTGGCCAACATGAAGAAGTTTATAATTATGGTCGGTAATATAATGGTTGATTGATTCTTCAAAATTATTTGGGCCGATATGAAAATTACTACAGAGTTGGCAGTTTTTATTGTCGTCACTAGTGACCAGAACGACTTGCTTTATGCCTTCATAAGAATTTTGGACAGTCATTTGATGCCTCCTTATGTGTGGATCGCTAACGCTAAAGCTCAGCGGCGCGGCTTTTTGCGTCCGCTGAAGCGCTTTGTTCTGCCATTTTCTCTTTCATATATTCAGGTGCTAAATCTAAGTTATTGAACCAGCAGACTGTGTTAAGAGCGACTTTAAATTTTTTGAATTCTTCAACCCCACGTAACTGTTTAAAAATCTTCCTATTGTCTTTAAAAATAGTTTCTTTTAAATCAATATCTCCTTCGGTTCCATCATTGAATTGAATATAAAGTTTATAGTCGTGAAGATAACGAGCTTTTTTGACATGTAATAACATGGGATTTTCTCCTATTCTAATGGTTGAATTTTATTATATTCACCAGTTGTTATAATAGAATTCCAGTTATCCAGTAATTCATCTGTATGTTGGCTATGCCATTCAAGAACAAGTTTTAAAGCTCGTGGTGGAAATTTCCCTTCAATTACGCCTGTCTTAATATCAACCGAAATTTGATACTCTCCATATTTTGCGTGAAAATGTGGTGGAGAATGCTCATTGAAATTCATAAATATTATAATCCCCAAAAAACGACATATCTCAGGCATAATCGCACTCCTGTTCTTTTTTAATGTTGTTTACAATAATATATTACAAAAAGGGATGAGTCAATGTGCTTATGGCCGAACGTATAGAGTTTTATCCGTTGTCCCGCCGTACAAGAATGCTGGAAAGTCCGGTTTGGCTGAAACAGGTTTAAAAGCTCGGACGATACGTTTAATCAGCGGGATGATGGATAAAACTTTGTTGGACTGTGCCGCCCCGATCAGCAGCTAATTACCTACCATTATCTATGGGGATTGTAAAGCTGTGATTCTGTATCAGGATATGTAAATTTTCGAAGTTTATAACTCTCATCGATCTAAAATTTAGTTCGTATAAGCGAAAAAAGGCATCAGGATACCCAAATTTATTTGCATGAGGCATATTATGGTAACTTCCGGCCAAATACCGCCAGGTTTGGGCGCACCTCTCCTGTTGCTCTTCAATGAGCTTTGACAAAATAGATGGCGCAATCATCCATATAACCTTGTTACCGGTGACAAAAAGGCTGTCTGGATGATTAATATAGCAGTAAGTCAGTCTGAATCAGTATGGAGACTGCTACCCCGATGGATGCAAAATTTCATATCCACTGGGACCAGACCCTTCCGGTATCAAACAAACCTGATGCATTTTTCCTTTCCCGCAGCAGGGACAAATCGTGATGTCCT
>JAYENE010000430.1:0-2151 GCA_034721935.1 Thermodesulfobacteriota bacterium | reverse complement strand
GTTGAGGCTAACCCTCTGAAATAATATTAGTTATTATCTTCTACATTGAATCAGCAAACTGGATTCCCGCTTTCGCGGGAATGACGGTGAGGCTGATCAACTTGTAGATTTTATGTCAAGAACTATTGTTCGAAAACTCAAGTATCTATTAGTGGATATTTTTCTATAAAATATTCTTTTTGGTTGTCTTTTATGTGATAATGCAAAAAAGCACATTTTAAATTTTCTTTCATCATAAACAAAAAAGCGACTATTTTATTATCAATTAAATATACATAAGTCTTTGATATCCACTTAGATTTTGCTTCATTAAATTTGTTGAGAATGCTTTTTGAAAAAAAATTATGTTTTTTGTAACACTTTAGCTTTTTGAAAATAAATGCGCTTCAGGTATAATCAAATTTAAACCAGGAAAAACTCACGAATAAGAAATCGTAAAGAAAGAACTTGCCGTAACTATAAAGAAATAGTGGTAATTTAACCAAAGAATTAGACAAAAATGGCATTTTAAACCTAATTCTTTCTTAACGATTTCTAATTCCTTCAAACAGTTTCCTGCTTTAAATCTGATCACACCCGAAGCTTGATTTCAGATGGTTTGTTGCACAACGCTAAAGTATTACTGTTTTTTTATTATCTCACTGATGTTTCTTTCTTTTTTAATCATTTCACTCACATCGCATTGGTAGCATAATAACACCCGGGGTAAGCCATCACTGCGGGGCAACTGACTTTAGAATACCACCGAATTTTATGCGGGGTATTGACTTTGATAAATCGCCATGCTGTTGGCGGCCCATTGTTAGAAAAAAACGCATTTTGAAGACGTCCTAAAAGAAGTGATAATGTATCTGCCATAGTGGGACTATCCCGAATGGTTCATGAAAGATATCCCAAACGCCCGCCCCCTTTTACCTTTTTATCCTTTTCCCTTATAATTCATCCTAAATGGAATCATCCATCCCAATCGTTCCCGCTCAGAGTTACGCAATTCCATAGCTATTCACCCGCCCTGCACCTTCGCGCTTAATAAGTTATTTATTTATGAATGTCCCGCACTTACGCACTTATGGAAATGTTTCCTTAATTTCTAAAGCTTTTCAAGCACCCAGTTACCTATATTTCTATCTGTAAATTCAACTCCAAAGAGATAAATCTCCTTGCCGGCGCCCTGATACTTCTCAAAATATTTTTTGTCTTTGATCTGATTTAATGCCTGGTCTTTGTCTCCCTTGAATTTGAATTCAAAAATATAGATATCTTTGTCAATAATGACGGCATCTATCCTGCCCTTGTTTGTTTTTACTTCTGCTTTTACTTTCAGCCCAATAAGAGAAAATATCAGGTAAAAAACAGTCTGGTAATATTTCTCTTTTTTTATGTGAAGATCATAAGGAATGTTGGCACAAAAGACCCGCAGGGTATCAAAAAATGTCTCAAAATCGTCATTTCTAAGTGCACGAATCAAATCAATCAAATAGCCGTCAACGTGTATGCCGCTGTAGCTGTTCAGAAGAGAATACTGAAAGCTGTTTTCAACCTCAAAATTAGGATACCCAAGAATGTAGGTCATTAAATCTTTGTCATACTCTTTAATGGTAAGATAACCGGTCTGAAACAGAAGCGGAAGTACAGCGAGATTTTCAAGTTCATAGGCGCCGAAAGATTCCTCCCTCACCTCCATTTCTTTCAACCTCTTTATGTCAAAGTTTTTCTCCTTCATCAGTTTTATCAGAAAGTTCGGCGTTGCACTTTCAAACCAGTAGTTTCCAAAACTGAGCTTTTTGAACAAAAGAAGGACTGAAAAGGGATTAAAGACCTTTTTGCAACTTCTGCTAAAACAAAAACCATCATACCAGTATGTTATTTTTTCAATCAGCTCGGATTTGCTGCTTCCTTCTGATTCTGCAAACTGATCTATATGTTCTTTGAAACTGCCCTCCATCTCCTCTCGTGTTATCCCAAGAAGCGATGAATACCTTGCGTCCATGGAAATATCTTCCAGATTGTTAAGCCCGCTGAAGACTCCTGCCCTTGAAAACTTGCTTACCCCAGTTAAAAGCACAAACCTGATATATTCATCACACGCCTTTATTATGGTATAAAAGCCTTTTAATATTTCACGAAGCTCAATTGCCAGTTCTTTGTTTT
>JAYENE010000429.1:0-9546 GCA_034721935.1 Thermodesulfobacteriota bacterium | reverse complement strand
CTTTTCAATTCCCCTGACAATAATATGGTGTAATGCTCCCGGAGCATCGATTCGTGATTTTCTTGGCATGTAATTCAGATAACATGTCTTAAAACAAGAAGCAAGTTGAAAAGTTGAGAACGTCCCCCAATTTCCCCCTGGATTCCACAGCAAGAATCCTTTCTTGCAGTTCATCCGTCAGGTGATCGTGTTTTTCAAGAGATTTGATGATCGCAAGCTTCCGTTCTTCCAGTTCCTTAAGCTGGTTTAGCCTGTCCCTGACAGCCGCAACAACGATTTCATCAAGACTTCCCGTGGCTTCTTTTCTGTAACGAGCGATAAACGGAATTGTCGCGCCTTCCGCAAGAAGGGAAGCCACGGCCTGAACCTGATTATTATTTATGTTCTGTTCTTCAGCAATTCTGGATATAAATATATCGTTATTCATAATCCCCCAGTATTAATTTGTTTTTACATGCCTGACATTGTCCTTTCACAGGCGACAAAATATCTACAGACTTGATCTTTGTCAAGCTCTCAAACCAACGGGGTTACCCATTAAACAGGACATATTGAAGATGTCCACTTGTTCTTTGGGATGGTTCTTATTCCAGAACGCTTGAAAATATGGTTTTTATCCATCTGTATAAAAGGTTACCAAGGGTCCATTATTATTTAACCCGGACTAAACGGCAGGAGGTAGATTTCATTGCAGTAGGCAGCAAAGAGCATCCGGCTCTGGCAGTTCAGGTTTGTGTGGATATCAGCCATGAAGAAACCAGAAAAAAAGGGAGCTGGATGCAATTTTTGCAACCGCGAAATATTTTAAAATCAAGGAAAATTTAATACTGACCTACAATCAGGAAAAAGACTGTCAGGCAGAAGGTATTACAGTCAGGGCCATGCCGGTATGGAGATGGCTGCTGTGTAACGATAGGAAATCGCCCTTTAGTTTTGGAGTTTTAGGCCTAATGGTCGATTAGTTTGTAGACATTTTCTTGTACTAAAAAATTATTCCGGTCAGTGTTATCCTTAAAGATATCAGAACGCTCAATCCCACGTGCTATGATATTATGAAACGCACCAGGCGCATCTATCCTCAATTTTCTTGGCATGATAACCGCTTAGCATATTAATGATAGTTTGTAAACTGCAAAACTAAAGCGCGTCCCGCAAGTTCCCGTAAGTCTACAAACACTTTCTCCAATTCCGTGTGGATAATATGCACACTTTTTATGCAAAATCTCTGCCCCTTCTTTGGCAAATATTTGAGCCATTTTTTAGCTTGATTTTGTGCCTATTTTGTAATAAACAATTTGATGTACTTTTTAGCCATAAAAGGAGGTGTAAAATATGCAACCAAATTTACAACCTAAAAAAGCCAGACTTAATGTTCAAGTCTCTTCTGAACTTAAAAACAAACTTTACCAACTATCCGCTTTTCAAGGCAAAAAAGTTTCTTCCCTGGTTAGAGAATCTATTGAAGAAAAAATAGAACAAATTGATAAAAAGATATTTGAGGAAAAGATGAAGCGTGCCTATCAGGAGTTGGCACAGGAAAATCTGAAAATTTCAGAGGATTTCAAGTACGTTGATACCGAAAACCTTTAGAGACCTTTGAAAAATGTTCAATTTTGCAAAGGCATCCTTTAATGTGAGGTAAACCTATGTCTATTATTCAAGTTAAGCGAGGCGATATCCATTATGCGAATCTTGATCCGGTTGTGGGAAGGGAAACAGGCAAAACCCGGCCAGTGCTTGTGATTCAAAACGACATTGGCAATATGCACTCACCAACTACCATTGTGGCCGTAATCACTGAATATTCAGAAAAAAAAGCATCATATCCCATCTGCGTTGCCATCAAGAAGGGGAATAGTCTTAAAAAAGATTCAGTCGTTAATTTATCCCAGATTAGAACCATTGACAAAAATAGGCTGATTACTCCAAAATTAGGCACACTCCCAAACGATTCCATGAAAAAGGTTGACAATGCATTAAAGAACAGCTTAGCGCTGAGTTGATTGCACTGGTAACGGTTATCTCAAAAACATATTGAAATATTCTATGTAAACAAATGTCGGTTGGATTTTATAACTCGTTAATATATTAGAATAAATCCATATGTGTTTCTTGAAAAACTGGTTCAGAATACCTCAAATGACAACATCTTTTATCATTTTTCACACAATATTGTGTTGTTTGGCTCTAATGCCTTAAGGTATCTATTTGACTTTGTTAGAAAATAAAAATCCAACCGCTATTTGTGGACATAGGAAATATTAGCCAAAATTTTATATTTGAAATAATTAGCATACCGTTACCATCAATGTTTTGAAAATATCGGGCTTTTGCCTCGTTAAAGCAGGCTTCTTCTGTACCTGACAATTATGCAAAGGTCTCGCAAAAGTCTCAGTTTGGAGGTCACCTAAGATGAGAAATATTGTTATTGAAACCTTTTGCAAAAATTCCATGAAGACAGCTTTTGAAAGAAATCGGATTACGGCTGCAGGGCAGTTCTTCAGGGCTGCTTTATTGCTGATGGTCGTGTTTCTGCTGTTTCCGGTCCAGTCTCTTGCCACCAGCAAAGTCTTTGAACGTGAATACACCTATTCCGCAAATGAGGCGGACAGCAAGCTCACTTGCCGGGTCATCGCACTGGAACAGGCAAAAAGGCTGCTCCTGGAGGAATTGGGACCTTATCTCCATAGCATTTCCGAGGTCAAAGATGGCGTATTGACCAAGGACGAAATTGTTAGCCTGACTGCCGGAGTTGTTCGGACTGAAATAATATCCGAGCATTGGGATGGAAAGGTTTACCGCCTCAAGGCAAGAATAAAGGCCGACCCTGATTATGTGATCAAAGCAATCGACCGCCTGCGCAAGGACAGCCAGAAGAGCAAAGATCTGGAGAAATCCCAGGCAAGGGCAAAGCAATATTTGAACGAGATTGAGCGCCTGAAACAGGAATTGGCCAAAGCCAAAGGGGAACCGCTTAAACGCAAGCAGATCGAATACGGCGAGGCAGTCAAAAACTTGAGCGCCGAGGACTGGTTTGAGCAGGGCTATTCTTTCCAGATTTCCAATCAGTACGAGGAAGCGATAATGGCCTATACCAGGGTGCTCGACATAAACCCGCGCTATGCCGAAGCCTACAACAACAGGGGAGCTGCATTGGTCATGAAAGGCAACTATGACAGGGCCATTGCCGATTGTAACAGGGCTTTGGAGATAAACCCGCTTGATGACACTGCATATTGTGTCAGGGGATTTGCCTGGACCATGAAAGATAATTTCGGGCAAGCCTCTGCCGATGCTAAGAAAGGCCTCAGCTTGAACCCAAAGAACGAAGTGTGTCAAATAGTTGTGGACTATTTGAAAGCGGAAATGAGGGACAAAAGATAGTGCGTACTTGCGGAACGTCCGTCTAAATTTTGTATTGCGAAAATAGGTGATAGTAGATTGTTAACAGCAGATATCGTTAGCCCTAAAATATTAACCTTGATTATCCGCATCCGCCTGCAAACGCATTGAATGTTAGATGGAGCTAAAAAATG
This sequence comes from Thermodesulfobacteriota bacterium, assembly GCA_034721935.1. GTDB lineage: Bacteria > Desulfobacterota > Desulfobacteria > Desulfobacterales > ETH-SRB1 > Desulfaltia. The sequence goes on along the minus strand of JAYENE010000429.1, from coordinate 6,010 downwards.
AATCAAAAATGTTTCTTATGCGACAACGCCGAAGCCAAAATTACTGAACGGCCCGATGGGTACGACGGCAATTACGTGAACTGTCCCAAATGTACTCGCTATAAAATTTCCAGAAATGCTGTAAACAAACTTTTGCACGGGCATAAAGCTCCCGTATCTCTTTCAAGTACGGTTAGGAGCCATTTTGAAAAAACCGGCAATTTCTATGAAGTCAATACGGTAACTCTAAATCTATTGAATTGACGTACTACGTATTGATCGAGCCTCCTTGACATCAAGCCTCTATATTAAACTACATTCTGGATCAGGTTTAAATTTTATCTTGTTTCCAATATCTTCACTGTATTATATTATTAGATTGAAATTACTAATAATAAAAGATTTGAAAAATTCAAAAGAAATATTTACCATAGTTTAAATTAACTATACGAATACATGGAAATATTTTTCATGTATATAGTCCTATTATCATGGAAAATTTTTACATTTCCACAAAAGAACATGATGGCTGTTGCTATAAGAAGGGGGCATTACATGTTTGATTTGAAGGTTTTTTCCAACGGCATTTCCCTCTTAGGATCTGTGGTGTCTACAGTCAAATCTGTTATCGACATACTGCCTAAGCGGGAGAAGGAGGAGGCTTCGCAGAAACTTCATGAGGTCGAAGAAAAGCTCCAGATAGCTCAGGCTCAGATAGCTAAAGGTATAGGATATGAGCTGTGCAAGTGCACTTGGCCGCCTCAAATCATGTTGCATGCTGGCGAGGCGGAATACGGTGAGAGATTCCGTTGCCCGGCTTGCGGTCGGGTCGTATCACCTGATGACATGCCGCCTTTAAATGATAACTGGCGTACGATTTGAGGTCGAGTATTCCTTTAACCGCAAGGACTATGAGCAGACAGAAGGCAAACAACCTCATGAACTCGGGTGCTCAATAAAATGTAGTACATAAATAACTGCGAAATTATAAACCCCAATATTTCAGAGAAATGAAAAGCTTCTTAATCTGTATAAATTCTTATTTCGGGGCTGCGGGCCTCTTGACGATTATCGGCCTTCTTCTCGGTTTTCTCTATTGGCTGGACAAGAGAAGAGAACCACAAAGAAAACTTTCTCATGATGCTTTCAAATCTTTTGAGCAAACATTCACCCCCGCTCTTCACCTTCTCGATGATTCCAAGCAAACCAGTTACATCATTATTGCTGATGAGATTCCCAAACATAAAGCCGCTATGCTCGATTTCGAGCACGTCCTTGAAGGAAGCTGCAAAGACAGATTCAAGGCAAAATGGACTGAATATTTAAATAAATGCGAGGAGATAAGGCAATACGGATACAATATTTGTCTTGGAGAAGATGGTGGGCCTCCAACTATAGGCATTCTTGAACATATAAAAGATCGTCAAGGCAATCTTATAGAAATTGAACCAGACAAAGCGAATAAGCAAGAGCTTAAACGCATTGTTAAGGAGCTTATTGAAATTGCAAAACATTAGATCTCTTCAGATATATCTTACAGGTAGTCGTTTTTTTCATGAGACGGTTTTAATAGACTAAAGACCTTCAAAGGGGAACTCTTTAGAAATAAGGAGGGTGATTTTGTATAAGACACGGTCGAAATTTTTTCAGAGCTTTGGCTTCCCTCACAGGCTGAAAAATAAAAAATTCAAGTTCACATCACCCGTTCCACCTAATAAAAAGATTAAAACAAGAAATATCTTAACTGGGAGTGGAAAACGAAAAGGTAAAAGGACCAAATTATGGTCTGACCAATTTAAGACTCCGAAGCCCGAATGGTTTAATAAACTCGATAAACAATTTCGGCAATATAAATTCCTGAAAAATAAATTGATGCAAAGACAAGAGACAAAAGACGATCAGATTCCAGGAGATTCTTTTGAAAAAGATCTAAGGGATTTTGATTTTAGGAGCCTAAAGAAATTGTGCGATAAATATATCGATCTTCTCGATATAGAATTCAGAATAGCAACTACGTATAGGATAGAGTTTGAAATTGATAAAAAAAGGAAGAAAATTAGATATGAACTTTATCAAATTAATCAATTAATGAAACATATAAAAAAATAAGTGGTGTCATGTCAGGTGGGAACATACGGGCACTAAACTTATTTTTCCTTCACACCATAAAAGTTTAATATTTCCCCTATGTTGCATAAATAAAGACCTTACGAACTGGAGCGACTTTTTCTTTGATGGAGTGGAGAAAGCTCTCGGACATGCCGGTATTGATGAAAAAATTAAGGCTTCAAGAGCATATTAAATGGGCAGCAGAAAATGAGACCCTTGATGCTGCCTACAAGGCGTCTTCGCGGGACATCACTATTATAAGATGTCCCTCTTTTCTCAACTCTCCAGCGGATTTGTGGGGTTCCGCGGTGCTTCACACCAGCCGGTAACTTTATCGTTCACTTTTAAAATAAAAATATGCTTTCAGCCTTGCAATTTGATGTAAATTGCCATATTATCTTACCAGTAAGATATCAGCGCATTTAACAGGAGGTGCATCATGGCAAATATTTCAACCACAAAAATGTCATCTAAAGGACAAATTGTCATTCCCGACATTATTAGGAAACAGCTAAATTTGAAACCCGGATCTCAATTCGTGGTTGTCGGGGATAAAGATGTCGTTATACTAAAAAACATATCGCCTTCAGCCCTTAATGAATTTGACGATTTAATTGCTGAGGCTAGAAGGAAAGGAAAAAAAGTCGGTTTAAAAAAATCTGACATTTTGGATGCTGTGAGAACTGTTCGCGGGAAAACGAAATGAAAATTGTTCTTGATACCAACGTGTTTATATCTGGAATTTTTTTCAGTGGCCCTCCTTTTCAAATTTTACAAGCATGGAAAAATAAAAAGCTGCGGATTATACTCTCGCAAGATATCCTTGATGAATACCATCGTGTTGCTGAGTCTTTATCATCAAAATACCCCACAATAGACATTTTTCAAATTATTGAATTAGTTACGCTCCATGGGCAGTTCATCGATACAAAAGAGCTTGATATAACAATATGTGAAGATCCTGACGACAATAAATTCATAGAATGCGCAATAGCCAGCGACACTAAAATAATTGTCAGCGGTGATAAGCATCTATTAAAAATAACAGGATATCAAGGAATTACTGTTTTTAAACCTCGGGAATTTATTGATCGCTATTTGAATTAACATCGCTAAAGCGAACAAATCGTTGAACATGAATGCCTAATTTCATGCGGCTTTCAACGAAAATAACACGTAACGAGTTGGGGACATCCTTTAGTTTTGTAGTTTTGAGTACTTTGCTTTGTTTTCTACAGATTTTTCCATTTGTTTTGTTTGGACCCCAGTACCATCTACCTGAGCTACCCTGGTACCATTTTCCTAAGCTACCCCAGTACCGTCTGTCGGAGCTACGAGGCCCCGATAGCGGGATCTACGCTTCGCTTCGACAGGCGGGGTAGGCAGGATCAACTGGAGTGACTTTTTCTTTGATGGGGGTGGGTTCCATTGACAGTTTATGGTTTATAAAGCGGTACTATACAAAACTGCTTTACATCAACAAGCCCTTTGTCTGTGATCTTGAGCTCAGGAATGACCGGAAGCGCTAAAAATGACAATGCCATAAAGGGGTCATTCAGGGTTGTTCCTAAATCTCGCGCAACTTCAAGCAGTTTTTCCACTTTTTCTCTTACCGCATAAACAGGCTCCTGAGACATCAGCCCTGCAACAGGAAGCGGAAGAGTGGCGCATATTTTACTGTCGCGTGAGGCTGCCAGACCGCCGCCCATTTTAACTACAGCTTCTACAGCCGTTTTCATATCTTCGTCATTTGTTCCGACAACTATTATGTTGTGAGAGTCGTGTGCAACACTCGACGACAGGGCTCCTTTCTTTAATCCAAAACCCCTGACAAAGCCTTTCCCGATATTGCCTGATCCTGTGTGCCTTTCTACAACGGCAATTTTTAAAATGTCCCGGGTAACGTCGGAAACAACCTTATTGCCGGACATTGCTGCTTCCACAATACTCTGATTAGTTATTACCTGGTCAGCAACAATATCGATAACCCTTATTAAATGCTTTGCCTGGGCCGGAATGGAGAAATCAATTTCTTTGTTACCGATATTCATGGATGGCTGAAATGGCGCGGGCTCCGGCTTTTTTATTTCCGGTGACATTTTGCCTTCCTGTGCTACCAGAACACCGCCACAATAAACTTCTTCAATGCAGGGATTGTGAAGGTCGGAAAAGATCACTAAATCGGCGCGTCTTCCCGGACCAATTGCTCCAATATCGCTTATTCCAAAATAATTAGCAGGATTTATTGTTGCCATCTGAATGGCGATAACAGGATCTATGCCTGCATGTATGGCTTTTCGCACCATTGAATCAATATGACCTTCTTTGAAAATATCATGCGGATGCCTGTCATCCGTACACCACATAATACGGCTTGAGGATTTTTCGTTTACAATGGGAATAAGGGATAATAGGTTTTTGGCCCCTGTTCCCTCCCGGATCATTATATACATTCCTGCATCAAGTTTTTCTTTGGCTTCTTTTGCGGTTGTGCATTCATGGTCGCTTGAAATCCCTGCCGCAATATAGGCATAAAGATCCTTTCCCGTCAGGCCCGGCGCATGACCGTCAACAGGTTTTCCGTGCGCTTTTGCCAGTTCGATTTTTCTTAATACTTCAGGGTCTCTATGTATTACGCTCGGATAATTCATCATTTCGGCCAGGGCAACTATCCTGTCATTGCTCATAAAAGGCAACAGGTCATCAGCGCCAAGCTTTGCTCCGGAGGTCTCCAGGTCTGTTGCAGGAACGCACGAGGAAAGGGTGAAGTATATATTCATGGGCTGGTTTTTGCTTGATTGCAGCATATAATTTATTCCATCCGCTCCAAGCACGTTTGCTATTTCATGCGGGTCTGCAAAAACCGTTGTGGTGCCGAATGGAATTATGGCCCGGGCAAACTCGGTAATACATGTCATGGAGCTTTCTATATGGACATGAGCATCAATAAAACCCGGGCTGACAAACCGGTTTTCCATGTCCACCGTCCTTTTTGCGGAATATGAACCAAGCCCAACGATATAACCGCCGGCTATCGCTATATCGCCGTCAACGATTTCGCCGGAAAAAACATTGATAATCCTGACATTGGTTAAGAGAAGATCCACCTCTTTTTCTCCACGCGCCGATTTTATAATTTCATCAAGAGTCATTTTCTTTTGCCCCGGCTTTTTTCTAAAAGGTTGCTTGCAAAAAATCTTTATGAAAGCATTAACTATGATAAACTCGTAAAAAGCCGAATTCGTCGAATGTGTCATTCCCGCCTGCCAACGCCTGAGACAGCATTCAGCTTATGTGCCAGCATCTCTGGCAATGGCGGGCAGGTCGACCGCAGGGAGAAATCTTATGTATTCAACATATTATATAATAACGATTTCTCGTTTCACTCGAAATGACAGGCCAGAGGGACTTTTTACGAGTTCATCAACTATGTATAATCAAATTACAAAATAGCCTTTTTTAGCATCGGCAGTCGAAAATATCAATATTTTTAGATTGACCTCACAATGCTTTTCAGTGATTATATGAAAATATTTTCTGTGTGATTTCTGTGGTAAAAACGCAACATGGCTCGTTAAATGAGACCTTTACAAAACGCCCCCTTTTTTCAAAGGTCTCTAAATATCAATAATGTGATGTGATGAAAAAAAAGATTGAACATGCAATTAAACCATTTGGAAAGGAAAGGGGAAACCTGATTCCGATCCTTCAAGCTGTCCAGGAAAAAATCGGATTCATATCCGAGGATGGGACACATTGGGGACGCTCCCAACTTTTAAACTTATTTACCAGTTAGGGGACACATTGGGGACGTTCCTAACTTTTAAACTTATTTACCAGTTAGAGAATATTTACTGTCTGCTAACAGGCTCTCGCCCCGAATTACCGATTTGCCTATGGCCTGTACAGATATGTTCAGCCG
>JAYENE010000428.1:0-2163 GCA_034721935.1 Thermodesulfobacteriota bacterium | reverse complement strand
ATATAATGATAACAGCCGGGTAGCTTTGATAGAGCTGCCTTACAAAATGCTTGAGCCGTATGACGAGAAATTGTCACGTACGGTTCTGAGGGGGGAAAGAGGCTGCAAAGCCTCTGACCTACCCGATGGGCAACACTAAAACTGAAGAGGAAACATGGGAATTAATCTCGATAAACCGAACCTATGGAAGGCAGACGTTGCAAAGTCGGTGGACATGTACAATGAATGGTTCATGAAATTTGCACCGGCGGCTTTTAGAACGACCCGGATTCAGACAACAGCGGATGTGGAAGCCACTCTTATTTCCACTGAGAATATGACCAACATTCGACCAGTCACCATGCGGAGAGGTCTGCGGGACGTCCATAAATAAGTAAATAACTCACTATATCAAGTGAAAATTTTTTCACCATGATCCTGGGAGGACATTTGTGCGAGCACGCACAAGGCACTGGTTCATTAGAACCAAATGAGGTCAAGTCTGCTCTTGACTCTTGTTGTGTTCGTTAATATCGTTTGTCTGGTCTATTTGAGTGTAGGGTGGGTGTCCTTCCTAAACATACATCCAGCCATAAAAATCGACAACAAAACAAAGCGTATCACTCATCGTTTACCTCGCAAAAAGCGTGGAGCATGGAGTTACCTTTTTTAAAGATCAAATGAAATTTGTGATCATTGGTCATTTGGGCTGCGCCCGTCATTGGTCATTAAGCTTCGCTGTCATTTGCCTTCGGAGTCATTAGTCAGGCTTTGCCTGGCGCACCAGGAGAGACCTTTGCAAAACGCCCCCTTTTGCCCAATTTCGGCGTCAGGCTCAAATTTTAAGCCTCGAAATACTCAATGTATTCCTACGTTTAAAATTTTCGCCTTCCTTGAACTTGAATTCGCCAAAGTACTCTGGCGGAAACATTTTTCAAAGGTCTCCAGGATTAACCATCCAGGCGGGCAAGCAGGATGTTCAGGATTTCAATCATGTGCCTTTGTTAGCCCGATTTTCTTCTCTATCTGATCCAAAACATCGGTAATTGTCACTCTATGCGAAGGAAAAACCTGATCATTTTCGTGCTTATGATGCGGATAGGTACTCATATCTTTCCAATGAGGCTTATTGTCCCACCTGACTATTAAATTACCATCATTTTTCTGGCAATGATATGAGTATTTCTGATAATTTTTAGTATGCAGCTCTGTAATGTATAAAAGACAGTTTTCCTTGAGAACCGCCTTTATCTTGATTAGTTTGACAGAATCCTCATCAATAAGTTCAAGGACTTCAACATCAAGAACAATGGCTGATTGTGTGAGAGCAGAAATTATTTCGTACAAAACTTGAGATCCTTATACTTTCTATTCCATTCCCTGTACGCTAACAAAAAACCCTCCCATAGAAGCAAATCATCCCATTCCTGAAAGCTTTCATCCCCTTTCTCTGTTTTTTTCTTGAAGGATGCATAATCACTTCCATACTTTGACTCAAACATTTTGATTTTGCTTTTATAGAAATCCTTTTTCCCAAGCGCCTTATCGAGCAGCAACTTAATGATTTCGTTACTTCCAATGTCAACAGCAATAGAAGGCGGTATTCTTAGGGTCACCTCGCTGGTCTGAATTTTTTCCATTGTGATTCTCCTTTCCAATATCCTGCCTATGCGGATTAGGTATAGTAAGCCTCAGATCACCTTTTACCATGAACAGATGTTTGCCCCCGCTGAAGGGTCCTTCAAAATCCAGAGCCTTAAGTTTTCTTACAAGTTCACTAAAGGAGACAGGACTCAGTTTTGGCATTTAACCCACCGCCACCTGTAGTTCCTTTATTTCACACGCGCCGAGCCTTGGTACCAGCAGCTCTCTTCTCAGGCTGACCAATATCCAACCTTCAATAACATCTTTCAGATTTTCTCTGCATTCTTCGAGTGTTTTTCCAGTTGCCCAAACACCTTTCAGTTCTGGTACTTCGCCATAGTAAGGCTCTTCATCATCAATCAGTTCATAACGCGCTCGCCTTAACGCCTCTTCAGCATATTCTATTAACATAACTAGTCTCCATTCAGAAATGTAATTTACTGAAATATTGTGAAAATTTGACAATTTCCTTGCATAATTACTTCATTTTGTGTATAGTAATATATTATAACATACCGAAAAAGCTTTAAATCCACAAAA
>JAYENE010000427.1:0-2169 GCA_034721935.1 Thermodesulfobacteriota bacterium | reverse complement strand
ATTTTATCTGTCCTGTCACAATAAAAATAGCCTTCTGTGACAAGACTTTTAAAATCAGATATACCATATGGAAATTTCATTGTTAAACCTTCCTTCCATAATACCTAAGTCTCTAACATAATGAAATGATTGGCCTTTGATATTTGCTTTTCTAACAGGGTTTACTACTGCCGATGACACACTTGCAGAACCCTAAGTATTTATACAGAATTTCCTGCGAATCTTGTTGCGCATTATGGGCCGATTTCCCCAGGAACGTCAAGAAATTTACCAGCGCTTCTCTTAATTCCAATAACCCCCATGTCCTATCGGGCACAACAAAGAATGAAACACTTGCTAACTGATAACAAATGATGTCATAGAGCGCGATAATAACATGACCGATCAGCCTTTTGCACAACTAACTGTCGGCTCTTTTAAAGAGACCACGCATATAAAACTGCTATTTCAGAGGCTGAACAGGCTGCCCCCAACGTATCACTTTTAATTTTCCAGCAACCTTTAACAAGAAGGTGTTCCTGGCACAAACGACAATTTATTCTTAAATTTTAACGGGTTTCTGAAAAAATGCTCAAAACCTACAGGGATAGTTTTGCGCTTTTTTAACTGAGTGTTTCATATAAAAGTTTGAGAACCAAATCCTGAAAAGGATATAGATTAGTGGTATAATATTTTTTTGACATAATTATATTTACGAGATAAGGATTTTGGAAAGAGGGTTTTAAGAACATCTTCAGATAAAGCCTCTTGCAGCAATTCAGGGGACAGGATTTTTTTAATTTCATACCATCTGCGGGATTTTAAAACCCTGCTTAACAGGTTTTTCCGCGTTAAACCGTCCCATTCCCTCAATTCAATAATTGTAATAATATTCTCTTCCGAAACTTGATAATCCCAGTATAAGCTTTTAAAGAAATTTATTGTATCTTTATTGATTTTCATTTGTCCCTGGAATTCCTGTGTTCATGAAATTATACGTTTCGTATCTTGTAGGATTTACGGGACATTCGTGCAGAACGTACACAAGGCCAAGCATGGCTGTTTCCCGATTATTCCCTTCTATGTCTCATCTTCTATGCCCATACCTTACGCAAATTTATCTTCAGCCCTTCAACAGCCCTGCTTTCAAGAATATCATTTTCAGTCAGATATTCGGGCTTGCCGTATTTTACTCCCTCAAGGCGGTAGATCATGACGTATTTTGCATCAGGATTAACAATCCAATATTCTTTGACGCCATGCTTTTCATAAAGCAGCAGTTTTTCGGTCTGATCTTTATAGGATGTGGTGGGGGATAATATCTCGACCGTAATATCCGGCGCGCCAAGACATCCTCGTTTATCAAGCTTATTCTGATCACATACGACAACAACATCCGGCTGCACAACGGTTTCTATCTTTTCATCGGCCTCATCTTCAGTTTCTGCTAATCGTACATAAAAAGGGGCCGCAAAAGCCTTACATTGTTTAGACTGAAGGAATGAACGTTGAACATCGAATGATGAATACAGTCTTCATGCTAATAACCTGAGCAATTATTTTTTTTATAGACCAATTTTCCCAAAAATGTCCAAGAATTTATCCATGCCCTTCTTAATTCCCAATCCGTCCCATCCTCTTTTTGTAAATATCGAGGAAACCTTCCCTTAAACGCTCATTTAGAAAGCTACCCTCTATCATATTCTCAAAAACATGCGATCCTGCGGAACATCCATAACCAAGTAAATAACTCGCTATCTAATTGATATTTATGTTAGTTTAATGCTTTTTGTGGAGGAGGAGAGACGACCCACTCACTATCAGTCCAGTTTTCTAAAACATACCCTTTCAAACCCAAGGGCTGCTACCACAAATTTTTCCAGGCGCAGGTTTCCGTATCTTTGCTCAAGTTTGTTTCCGTACTCCAGCACCTGTTTTTCACCATCTTTTATCTGCTTTGCAATCTCAGGAATCAGGCGAAGCTCATCATCAGTAAGTCCCACTGCCTGGTCAGCGCTCATTCCGGCATCTTTGAGCTTTACAAATTTAAACTCAATCAAAATATCAAATATTTTGCCATATCTCTTATCCGGCCTAATGATCATGGTTAGATCGGCATATCGGCGGTCAATCTCAGTCTCAGAATCCATAATATAAATAATGTCATTATAAAGCAGGGTCAGAAAAGCG
>JAYENE010000426.1:0-2170 GCA_034721935.1 Thermodesulfobacteriota bacterium | reverse complement strand
GGTTCAAGTTGAGGCCAGGGACCTGTTATGTTACTGGTCTGTTAGGGAATTGGGAATAAGCTGCACAGATTTAGCGAAACAATTAGGAATGAGTCAGCCGGGAGTAGGATATGCTGTAAATAGAGGAAAAAAGATCGCTAAAGAACATAAACATCAGTTGTTTTAACAAGTTATTTACTTATTTATGGACGTCCCGCATATCACCTTATTCGGCATGCATTCCCACGCTGGAGCGTGGGAACGAGGTAAAGCCAGGCAAAGATGAACGTCCAACATTGAACATTGAACGTCGAACAATGGTGTCGCTCGCGCAGCGCAGGCGCTTGCGCCGCATGCCGCTTCGCCAGTTTATAGATTGGCAGAATTCCTTATTCGTCATGCGATATTGGACGTTCGATGTTCGATGTTCATCTCTTTTCCCAGTTCTCCGTGTGTTCTGTGGTAAAAAAACCATCATAAAATAAGAAATCTACTGAGCGCTGCTGTTATTTCTTCCTGATAGTCGCCTTCAAGCATACCGATTCGAAAATCCAAAAAGGTCTTTTCAATGGTGTAAATCAACTGGCAAAAGGCTATGGATTCCTTTTTAAGGCTATTAGCTCCGGATGGACTTATCCATACATCGCTTGGATATTTCTTTCTCTGTTTCCGATCCTGCAAAGGAATCACGGTAACAAAAGGATATGCGGCCACTTGATTTACTGCATCAGGGGAAACGATAATATAGGGTCTATTTGCCTTTGAGCTGTCTGCAGGCTGAGGGGGGTCGCTCGAACGAGACGAAGTTTGTTGCCGGACATTCCATATCTCAAAACGGTTCATAGGTCTTGTAATTTAACCCCCCTTTTCCCGATTTGAACAAAATCACGGTCATTAGAATAATCTTTAGCCATTTCCCGGAGCTCCATGTCCTGAACTTGCTGCTTAACAAGTCTGATTCCATATCTCACAACATCGCTTTTGTCCTTAAAGGATTTCTTCCTGACCATGGAATCAATGAATTCGTTTTGCTCTAAACTCAAAGAGAATTGTTTTTTTACGTAAGGCATAATTTTACCTCCCATAAGCTGTTTCGGCCTGTTCGGGGAACAGACCCTACAAAGAATTTATTCATTAGCATGCCACAAAACAAGCCAAAAAGCAAGCTGTTGTTGTTGACTATTCCGTATGCATTCCCACGCAGGAGCGTGGGAACGAGGGGACGAGGTAAAAATTTACTTTCATTTATACACTCCTTATTCCGTATGCATTCCCACGCTGGAACGTGGGAACGAGGAAAATGCCCGGCCGCTGTTTTCGTCTCTACTGATGACACCGACGCCCTCGTTCCCACGCTCCTGCGTGGGAACGAGGTGAAACCAAAAATCAATAAAACTTCAGGGAAATCACTTTTTTTATAACATCAAAATCGTTATCACTGTGAAGAAGAAACAGGTTGTTTTCTATTGCGGTCTGCGCAATAACACAGTCAACGCTGCTCCTGACAGTCAAACCCTGTCTGCGGCAATCAAAATAAATTCTGGCAGCCCTGGCAAAGGAATCAATCGGATCTTTCAGATAATAAAACCGCTGGGTTCCGAGATACTTTTTTATAAGATCATATTCCTTTTCCGACTTTGCTCCCTGTAAAACCTCCTGATATATGAAGGAATTAATTCCATAAGGTATTTTCTGCTGCAAAACAGTTTTAAACTTGCGGGTAGATTTATTCCCGGCGCCTTTAAAAAAGTCTATTAAAACCGACGTATCGACCAGAATCATTTTTCCTCTCTCAAGGACTTGTAATCATATCCTTCGGCAAACTCTATTTTCCCTTCCAGATCGAGCAGATCTCTACGGCCCCTGTTATCCACAAACTCTTTCAATGCCTGGTTTATGAGTTCCTTTTTGGTCTTTGCCCTGCTGTGGTTAAAGGCTTCTTTAACCAGATGGTCATCAAGAACTACATTTGTTCTCATTTTACACCTCCTTATACACTTAACCTTACACATAGCGCCGGAAGTGTCAATGGTTTTGTGTTGGTTGAGCTGTTCAAGCCCTTACCCCTGCCCTTTACCCATAAGTTATCTCTCCATTAGTAATTAACAGTTATCAATTGATTATTAACTATTATTATTGGCTTTTGGGGCATAAATATAAAAACATAAAACAAATAATCAATAATCAATTG
>JAYENE010000425.1:0-2170 GCA_034721935.1 Thermodesulfobacteriota bacterium | reverse complement strand
CATGAATTTTTGCAAGGAGTGTATTGCGATGAATGACTAATTTTTCCGATGCTTTTTTTCTATTGCCGTCAACCCTGTTTTGGAGACCAGTTAGACTGTCTTTGGACGGCAGATGCAAAATTTTATCAAAATCTGAATTTGTACAAATTCCAAAACATCCTGGTAAATTACGGCCTGAAACTTATCTTGGTAGAATCGGAATCGACAAGCATTAGTGTAAAGGGAATAAGCATCCTCATCCCTGAGACATGCCGCGAGATCAATTCCAGAAAAGCAATAAGGCATTTATGCAAAGACATAAATATCCAGTTGATTCAAAACAGCGCTCTTTTTTACGGCTTTCTCATAGATTTCAGCGCTTTCTCCTTTCGCGTCGAAGCAATAATGGTTCCTCCCCAGACAGACCAATGGATCGATTCTAACTCTCCAGCGACTATCATTTTTTATAACAACGCAGAAACCCTTTATTCGGATGAGCGCGGCATGCTCAGGCTAACCTGCGACAACGCTCATAAAACGGTAAACCTGGCGCTGAAGCCTCTTAACAACCAGTTGCATAGATTCAAACCAGAAAAATTCCGCAGCATGCGCCAGGAAATGACACCCTCACAGGATATTGTCTTCAGACACCCTTTTACCAAAAAGATGATTTTTCTCAAAGCCGGCGACCTGTCAGGATCCGGTTTTTCGGTGCAAGAGAGCCGGGAAAACGCTGTTCTTCTGCCGGGCATGATCATACCCAGACTCGAGCTAAGATTTGCAAACAGCTTGAAGGTTAATTGCAAGGCTCAGGTTGTCTATGGAAAAATTAACGATAACGGCGAAGAAGACAGATATGTGAAATGCGGTCTGGCCTTTCTCGATATAGATACTGAAGATCATACCGTTTTATAACGTTGTTGACTATGTTAACTTTCTATTTCTCGTTTTACTGATAGTTTTTGAAATAGCCGATATTGATACTCCCAGTTGACGCGCTGTCTCTGCAAGCGAAATCCTATGCTCCTCCACTAAATTGATCGCTAATTTCGACCTTATCTTTGATATTGATCCCCTGCGGCTGCTGGATTTAAGCTCTTTAATATTAATGGATTCCTCTTTGCATACCTTTGCTATTAATTGCTTTGCCTTTTTCAGACGGCCTTGTCCCGAAAATTGATGCTTTACCTTTTGAGCAACCTCTTTCAATAGGTACTCGACAAACTTTCCGCTACCCAATATCCGCTCATCCGAACTCTCATGCATGCCTGAAAATCGCATAGACTTGACTTTAGACCAGCCACCCATAGATCGAATCAAGCCGCCGCCGACTAATTCCGGCCGTCTGCCTCGATCAATCCCCTTGTGAATAAATTTCCGGTAGCTGCTTCTGGCCTTTGTTTCTGTTTTGCCAAACCAGCTTAATGTGTAATCACGATCTTGCCAGTCATTTTTTCTTTTACCCATTACAACCGCATGCCCACACCATCGGTAGCGGTCCAGTTCAGACAAACTCTTCACAAGTTTGGCTCGCAATGGATTTAAGTGAATGTAGCGAACTAACTCCTTAAAATAAACATCCTCTTCACAACTTATTGACTTATAACGGTTTTGAAACAGATGGCCGTGACGATGATGACGTTGGTTATAGGATAATGCATATCCGGTGAGTAGCCTTCTCATATAGAGGGATAGGCCAAAAGATGAGCTTCTCAACAATATGTGAGCATGATTTGACATCAACGACCAGGCATAGATTGCCGTGCCGGTATCAGCGGCAATTTGTCCCATTCGGGATACAAAATCTTTTCGATCAGTTGCACCATCGACGATTTTGCGTTTTTCAATCCCTCGTACGATCACATGATGCAGCATTCCAGGAACATCCAGGCGGGCTTGTCTGGGCATGGGGTACCTCCTTATTAAAAAGTTGAGCAGATGCTAACATAATTAGTCAACCTTATCAACTACGTCCCGTATATTCCCTAACATTGGAGCCGGATATGATCCTGGCGAGGAAAAACCTTAAGTGGTGAAAGCTATTATTATATATTCAGGCCATATTCATCAGAAATTTACAAACTCATTATCTGGTCAACCTGAGGCAGCGGACAATTAAATTTAAGAACGGCTGAAACTCGCACATAAGTGAGCGTAAAGAAATAACTTAGAGCAATCCTTTTATAAAAAG
>JAYENE010000424.1:2266-9597 GCA_034721935.1 Thermodesulfobacteriota bacterium | reverse complement strand
GGGTAAACCCGCCCCTACGGGTTATGTGCATCAAATCTCGTAGGGGCGGGTTTACCCCGCCCGAATAGAGAATAGAGTTTATGTTTTCGGCTTTAACAAACCTGGTAATGCTCCCATAACCTTTGAACCTTTGAACTTTGAACGTTGAACCTTGAACCTTGTTAGGAGATGTGACGCATGACTGTTGATCTGGTTATTGGGCTGGCAGCCGAAGCCATAAAAGTTACCCTGTTGCTTGCAGCCCCTATGCTTAGCGTAGGTCTTGTTATTGGTCTTATTGTCAGTATCTTTCAAGCTGTAACTCAGATTCAGGAAATGACATTGACATTTGTCCCTAAAATAGTAGCCGTTATGCTGGCCCTTGTTGTTGCGCTTCCCTGGATGATCAACCTTATGATTACTTATACTCAAAAGCTCATTTCCAATATTCCGATGTATATTAGATAGGATTAGAGGATTAGAGGATTAGAGGATTAGAGGATTAGAGGATTAGAAGGTTAGAAGGTTAGAAGGTTAGAAGGTTAGACAGCAACGAGCAACCCTGAACCTCTGAACCTCTGAACCCTGAACCCTTTATAAACTATGCCGCAAATAACTGTAGAACAGATTGAGACGTTTATTTTTATACTCCTTAGAGTGAGCTCGATTGTAGTAACCATGCCTATCCTTGGGAATAGGACTGTCCCTGTCAGGGTAAAGGGAGGGCTGTCTCTGATGATAGTATTTCTCCTTTTTCCGTTTATTGAACTTCATAGCCCGTCTCCTGATATTCTGCCGTTGGCGTTGAGAATGGCCGGGGAGGTTATGATCGGTATCACTATAGGATTGGCGGGCAGACTGGTCTTTACCGGAGTCCAGCTTGCAGGGCAGCTTGCAGGCTTTCAAATGGGTTTTGCAATTGTAAATGTGTTTGATCCAATAACCAGCGCGCAGGTTTCAATTATAGCCCAATTTCAATATCTGCTTGCCATGCTGGTATTTCTTGCTGTTGATGGCCACCATCTTTTCTTATACGCTATCACAGAAAGTTACAGGATTGTGCCTGCTTTTGGTTTTCAGTTTTCAGGAGAATTAACACAGGCAATCGTTGAGTTTTCAAAAGATATGTTTGTTGTCGCAATTAAGATAGGAGCTCCGGTTATCGCCATGCTTTTGATGATAAGTATCGGGTTTGGACTAATTGCCAGAACCGTTCCCCAGATTAATATACTTATCGTTGGATTTCCTTTGAAAATAGCTGTTGGGCTTATATGTATCGGACTTGCTCTTCCTGTTTTTGCAAGAATGGTGGGCAGTATTTTTCTGAATTTTGGAGACAAACTGAACCTGCTTTTCAGTCTGATGTGATGGTTTTTTGACACACGCGTCAGGGATCGGGGATCGGGGAAGGGATTAGAGGATTAGAAGGTGAGAAGTTTTGTTTTTGAGTTCTTTACTAACCTTCTCATCTTCTAACCCTCTGGTCTTTGCGATACATTACATAGATGACTGGAAATTAATGTTGTGGTGTGGTCGAACTATTACGTCAGGGGCTTTGAAACATGGCTGAACAGAATAAAGATCAGGAAAAAACTGAGCGCGCCAGTCCTAAGAAACGAGAAAAGGCGAAAAAAAAGGGCCAGGTTGCAAAAAGCAGGGAAGTTGTGTCTGTGGCGGTTCTGTTAGCCTGCCTGGCATTCTTCTGGTTTGGTTCTTACGATATAGTCGCAAAGATGATGGCTCTTACAAGGTGGTTGATTGCCGAGTCCAGCCAGTTCAATGTTGATTACAACAATATCCAGAGTCTTTCAACCGGCATTGTGTATAAGATCTTTGCCATGCTTTCCCCTCTTTTTTTGGCTGCATTCTCCATGGCTTTGCTTGCCAATTACGCTCAGGTTGGTTTTGTGTTTTCCTCAGAATCGGTGCAGCCGAAACTCTCAAAGATTGATCCGATCAAGGGACTTCAAAAGCTGTTTTCCATCAGAGGCCTCGTGGAACTGGCAAAGAATATATTTAAGATTTCGATAATCGGTTTTGTTGTTTATGTGACCATCAAGGGGGAAATAGAGAATCTTATTCCGCTGATGGACCAGAGCGTGTGGGGAATATTGATTTACATCGCGCGGGTTGCATTCAAGATTATTCTCAGAGTCTGCCTGGTACTTATAATCCTTGCAGTTTTAGATTATATTTATCAGAAGTGGGAATTTGAAAAAGAACTTAAAATGTCAAAACAGGAGGTAAAGGATGAATTCAAGCAGACTGAAGGAGATCCCATCGTAAAGGCAAGAATAAAGCGTCTTCAGAGAGATGCGGCCAGAAAAAGAATGATGGCAAGCGTTCCTGGAGCGGATGTGGTTATAACTAATCCCACCCATCTTGCCATAGCTCTTTGTTATGATCAGACAAGCGCGTCTGCGCCGAAGGTTGTTGCTAAAGGGGCTGGTTTCATAGCTGAGAATATAAAAGATGTTGCCAGGGAAAACAATGTGCCTATTGTTGATAACAAGCCGTTGGCACAAGTATTGTATAAGAATGTGGATGTGGATGAGATCATACCGGCAAATTTGTACAAGGCGGTTGCCGAGGTGCTGGCATTTGTTTACAGCACGAGAAGGTGAGAGGGCAGAGGATTAGAGGATTAGAGGATTAGAGGATTAGAGGGATTGAAAAAATGAACATCGAACATCGAACGTCCAACATCGAATGTTGAATGGGAAAAGATAAGGAAAAGATGAATATCCAATATTGATGGTTACGTAAAAAGTCTAACAACTACCTTCACCGTCATTCCGGCGAAAGCCGGGCACGTAGTGAAGCTTTAGCGCTATCCACTCTTTTCAAGTAGTTGCAGATCATCTGGACTCCGGTTTTCACCGGAGTGACGACTTTTTACGAAGCCATCAATATTGAATTGGAAAAAATGAAGAAACAGAAATAGCTGTTGAATGTTCGGTATTGGTTTTTTATTCGATTTTAAAATAATTTGAGGAGCGGAGCGACATCATTATTCGACGTTCGACGTTCGATGTTGGACGTTAATCTTTTAACCCTGAACCCTGAACCCTGAACCCTGAACCCTGAACCCTGAATGTGGATTTAAAATGGCTGATTCTTACGTTAAAACCGGTAATTTTGTTGATTTGTTTAAAGGCGCCAATACCGCGATGGCCACAGGCATAGCAGGTATCCTTCTAATTATGATGATACCGATGCGCCCCTTTGTTCTCGATATTCTCCTCTCTTTCAGCATTACTTTCTCTCTGATTATACTGTTGCTCTCAGTTTATGTGCCAAAACCCACCGATTTTTTCGTTTTTCCATCCATTCTTTTAATTGCAACTTTGCTTCGCTTGTCCCTTAATGTGGCTTCCACGCGTCTTATACTTCTTCATGGTAATGAGGGCGCAGGTGCGGCTGGACAGGTCATCAAGACATTTGGCGCCTTTGTTGTGGGCGGTAATTATGTCGTTGGGTTTATAATATTTCTGGTGCTTGTCCTGATTAATTTTGTTGTGATAACCAAGGGCGCTACAAGGATATCCGAAGTGGCGGCAAGATTCACTCTGGATGCGATGCCCGGAAAACAGATGAGCATCGACGCGGATCTTAATGCAGGGGTGATTACAGATGCAGAGGCAAGAAGACGGCGACGTGAAATCGAACTTGAATCCAAATTTTATGGCGCAATGGATGGGGCGAGCAAGTTCGTCAGGGGAGATGCAATCGCGGGGATTCTTATTGCCATGATAAATATTCTTGGCGGTTTGATTGTCGGCATGCTGCAGCAGGGCATGCCGGTGGCGGATGCTGCTCGCGTTTATACTCTTCTTACAGTGGGTGACGGGCTGGTAACGCAGATTCCGGCGCTGGTTGTATCGACCGCGGCAGGTATGCTTGCCTCCAGGTCCACAGCTTCATCTGATTTGGGCAAGGAGATAGTGGGGCAACTCTTTTCCCTGCCAAAGGTGATTGCCACGGCTTCTGTTATTATATTGATATTTGGTTTAATTCCAGGCATGCCCAAGATATCTTTTTTGACTATTGCGCTTATCTTTGGAGTTATTGCATATAGAATATTTAAATCGTCAAAGAAAATTGAGGATGTGAAGGAGAAGCTGCAGCCGGAAGCGGTGGAGGAATCCATAGAAGCTCTTTTGCCCCTTGATAGTCTTGAACTTGAGATGGGATATAGTCTGATACCTCTTGTTGACGCTGGACAGGGCGGTGAATTGCTTTCGAGAATCAAGGCGTTGAGAAGGCAGGTGGCCGTTGAAATGGGCTTTGTCATGTCTTCCGTGCATATAAAAGACAACCTGCAGATAAAGCCCGATGAATATGTTGTTAAACTGAAAGGAGTTGAGGCCGCCAGAGGAGAAATACAGATAGGCAAGTATCTGGCAATAACTGCAGGAAATGAAGACGCAAAGATAACGGGCATTGAAGCAAGGGAACCTGCTTTTGGCCTGCCTGCCGTCTGGATAGATGAAAAAGAAAAAGAATCGGTTCAAGCAAAGGGTTTTGTTGTTGTTGATCCGGCCTCCGTTGTTACGACTCATTTGACTGAAATCGTAAAAACACATGCAGATGAACTGTTGGGCAGACAGGAAGTTCAGTCTTTGCTGGATAGTCTGGCAGTGACCCATCCCAAAGTTGTAGAGGAGATTGTTCCGAATATTGTTCCGCTTGGCACGCTTCAGAAAGTACTACAGAGGCTTTTGAAGGAGAGAATTTCTATTCGCGACCTTCTTACGATACTGGAAACACTGGCCGATTATGCGCCTTTGACAAAAAATGTTGACATGTTAACAGGCTATGCAAGACAGGCTCTGTCCAGGATGATAACAAGTGAATATAAAGACGCGGACGGGAACATAACAGTTGTTATGGTTTCTCCTGATATTGAGGACAAAATTAATAAATCTGTTCAGCATACGGAATATGAATCATTTGTTACGGCTGACCCCATTTTGATACAGGAGATTGCAGACAATCTCAAGAAGTTTATCAAAATCTTTACCGACAAAGGCCTCCCGCCGGTTATTCTCTGTTCGCCCAATGCCAGGGGATATTTAAGCAAGATACTGGGGAAGTTTTTCCCCAATATCGTTGTTCTTTCCCACAACGAAATCGTTCGTGATGTAAATATCAAATCTCTTGGTATGCTGGCGGTAAAAGATGCAGATTAAAAGATATGATGCGCTGAGCATAAATGAGGCTATGCAGAAGATAAAAGCGGATATGGGCCAGGACGCCATAGTGCTTTCCAGTAGAAGGCTGAATGGCAGAATTGAGGTGGTTGCCGCCAGTGATGATAATTATGAAATTCTAAAAAAAAGTAAAGTTCAAAAATGCGAAAAAGAAGAATCAGATACATTTTCCATAATTAGAACGGATGTTAATGAGTTAAAGTCCTTTATTATGGACTTTAAAAAGCAAGGGGGTATTTATGCCGAGCTGACTGAGATAAAGGAGACAATGAGTCTTCTGTTTGATGTTCTTGGCATTCAAAATAATGGAAGACTTCCTTCTTCTCTGTCAAAAGTTTATTATCACTTGATTTCAGCGGGAGTAACAAAACAACGTGCCTGCGCATTAATAACGGAGTTGAAAAGCGATAGCCGGGCGGAAGATCCGGAGAATTATCATTATACTCTGAGCGCTGTTGAGAATATGATGAAACGATCTATTGCTTTTTCTTATAGGAATACCGGCAGGAATACGAAAAAAAAGAGGATTTCCACCTTTGTCGGCCCCGCCGGCGAGGGAAAGACAACAACCCTGGCAAAGCTGGCGGCGCGCTGTTTATTCGGAGAGAAATTAAATGTGGGTATCATAACAATGGATACATATCGAATAGGCGCGGTGGAACAACTGAAAAGATATGCGGATATCATGGATATTCCCATGGAAGTTGCTTCTGAAAAGAAGGAGCTTAAGAGAGTTTTGAATAAGTTTGTCGATAAGGATGTCATACTGGTAGATACGCCGGGGAAGAGTCGTGGCGATGAAAGTTATTTGTTGAAATTGAAGAAATGTTTTGCAATGGATTTTCCCATGGAAACGAATCTTGTTTTAAGCATGACGTCAAGTCAGGAGAGCATGATGGATGCTGTAGAGAGATATGGCATTGTAAATTATAACAACATCATATTTACGAAGCTGGATGATTCAAAAAAATTTGGTTCAATTTACAATGTTATCGACCATGCCTGCAAACCGGTGTTCTACGTTGCCAATGGCCAGAACGTTCCCCAGGATTTAAATAAAACGGATCCCGCAAAGCTTGCAAGACTGATAGTAAGTGGGAGGGCAGAAGGGCAGAAGGGCAGAAGGGCAGAAGGTTAGAAGGTTAGAAGGTTCTCATCTTCTCATCTTCTCATCTTCTGAATCCTTATAAGGCCAGAGAACAGAAGTTAAGAGACTGAGAAAAAGGGGATTTGTCCCTATGGAGGTGGTTTAGGTGGATCAGGCAGGAGTGTTGAGAGAAATGACGAGAAAGGGGATGCCCCCAATAATTGAACGAAAAAGATATAATGGCAATACCCGTGTTATCGCTGTTACCAGCGGCAAAGGTGGTGTTGGAAAAACAAATATAACTGCGAATTTTGCATATATTTTTTCGAAGATGGGAAAAAGAATTTTGCTGCTTGATGCAGATACAGGATTAGCCAATATAGATGTGATTCTTGGCATTACCCCAAAATATAATCTGCACCACGTCCTTAACGGCGAAAAAGCCCTGTCTGAGGCTGTTGTCGAAGGTCCGGGAGGCATCAAGATTCTGCCGGCGGCTTCCGGAATTCCCGGGATGGCTGATCTGTCAAAGGGGCAAAAGTTCACCCTCCTGGAGGAGATAGATGGGCTGGATGAAGATTTCGATTTTATGCTTATCGATACGGCTGCGGGAATTACTGACAACGTCATGTATTTTAATATGGCGGCCAGGGAAATTATTGTAGTTGTTTCACCTGAACCCACGTCATTGACGGATGCTTACGCCTTAATCAAAATGCTTTATCAAAACTATAAGGCAAGATGTTTTATGGTGCTCGTTAACATGGTCAAAGGTTCGAATGAAGCCGTAGAGGTTTACATGAGGTTGAGCAATGCGACGAATCATTTCCTTAATCTTCCAGTTGAGTATCTTGGGTATATCCCTAATGATCAAAATGTTTCAAAAGCAGTGAGGAAACAAAGACTGCTGGCAGAAATTTTCTCTGATTCAAAGGCAAGTAAAAGCATGTCTAAAATTATCGAAAAGTTGTGTATGAAACAGCCGAAAGATTATGAAAACGGGACTATTAAATTCTTTGGCAGGTCGTAACTAATAAGGTTGTTTAGGCTGT
>JAYENE010000424.1:0-2166 GCA_034721935.1 Thermodesulfobacteriota bacterium | reverse complement strand
GATCATGTGGGCAGGGATGATTTAATCAGCGTTGGTATAATGGGATTGATGTCGGCCCTGGAGAAATTTGACGAAACAAAGAAGGTTCAGTTTGAAACGTATGCACAGTTCAGGATCCGTGGAGCTATATTAGATGAATTAAGATCGAGAGATGATGCGCCAAGATCAGTTAGAAGCAAAGAAACGATGTTGGAAGATGCGCTTGAGGTGTTGCGGAAAAAGTTCGGACGTGATCCAACATATAAAGAGGTTTCGCATTATCTTGGCGTATCACTTAAAAAATATTATAAACTTCTTGACGAGGCAAGGGGTGTTTGTATCCTGAGCAACGACTGGTTGTCTCCGAACTACTGTGAAAAATACGGCAGGTATGATGTTTTAGAAAAAATTGATAAAAATAATCCTTTTTTCCTTTTTGCCGACAGGGAACTTAAAAATATATTAAAGAATGCAATAGATTCACTTCCGGAAAAAGAGAAACTGGTGTTGTCTCTCTATTATTATGAGGAGTTAACATTAAAGGAAATAGGACTGACTTTGAAATTGACGGAATCAAGAGTCTGTCAGATCCATTCCCAGGCGATACTGAGACTAAAGGGCAGTTTAAGAAAATTTAAACATGAGATTACTTAGCCAAATGGTTGTTGCCGGATATTATAAAAAAGCGTTGATTGCTATATGTCTGTGCATTGCATTGTTTGCAGGCAGCGGGCCTGTCAGGGGTCAGGGGTCGGAGGCCGGAGGTCAGAGGTCAGAGGTCGGAGGTCGGAAGTCAGAGGTCGGAAGTCAGAGATTCTATGAAGAAAGGTTTCAATATTTTAATGATTTTATTGTTTATTTGAAAGATGGTTGTAAACCTGTCTGCCGTGACGAACACGGCACAGGCAGGAAGGACAGGATTCTGGTTTGTGATGTGGTTATTGAACTGAATCGAGGGATGAAACTGCCACAAGAGAGGATTGAATTGAGAAAGATCATATATAACACATTGAAAGAGCCTTTGGATTTGCATGAAATCAAGAAAAGCTTAAAAGAAAAAATTAAAAGCCGCTTGAATAATTTTATGGATGATGAGATAATAAAAAATGTGTATTTTACCAAGTTTATTTTATTGTGATATTGGTTGAGTGGTCAAGTGGGAAAATGGTCGAGTGGTTAACTACTCGACTACTCGACCGGTCGACAAAGTTTGAATTGGGGGAAAATAAATGAAAGCAGGTGACGAGGAGGGATTTTTTAAGGAACTGGAAAAAGAATTTGAATCGACTTTTATGTGGCTTATCCCCGGCATTCTTCACGACTTTGCCAACCCCTTAAATGGAATTTTGGGCCGTTCCGAACTTTTACAGAGGAGGGCGGAGCGTCTTAAACTTATTATAAATAATGACGATAACATAGATGCCGAGATCCTGGAAGGCTGCAAAAAGATGATTTATGATTCTGGTTTGATTGCAAAGGAAGCGGACAGGCTTTTCAGCCTGTTTAATGTTGTGTCAGAAAAACTCCAGAGTGTGAGCGATACTGCCTTGGGAAAAATCAATTTATCCGAACTTGTAGAGGCTGAAATGAAGTTCCTTCAGTTTTACAGGGATGTTAAGTGTAATATTAAAATGAAACTAATATTGGACAGAGAAATTCCGGAAATATCAGGAGCAAAAGCCGATTATTGCATTCTTCTGTTTTCAATACTCAGACATTCGGTAAATTCCATGAAAGACAGCGAATTAAAGGAGCTGGTTATTTCTACAGGGCATGATGATTCACATGTATATGTCAAAATTGAGGATACCGGAACTCTCATTCCCGAAATCCAAATAAAAGAACTAATCGAAAACTGGGGTTCAGCCTCCTATCCCCTTAATGATATGGATGAAGATAAAAAATTATTATATACACTATTCCTCTTGAGGAAGTATGGAGCTTTTTTTAAAATTGGATATGAGTCGGGTTTTAATGTTATCTCAATAAGGATACCTTATTAGGGCAGAAGGGTAGAGGGTGAGAAGGTGTGAGGGTGAGGGGAGCATTACCAATTTGTTAAGGGGTGCAATACAAAAAAGTGATAAGATATAAGACATTAAATGTGTAGCTTTTTTTGAATATCGAATGTCGAACAGGGAATAATGAATGTCGAAGGAAGGAATTCTGCCATTTGATATAGGTTTC
>JAYENE010000423.1:5431-9624 GCA_034721935.1 Thermodesulfobacteriota bacterium | reverse complement strand
TTACCACTATTTCTTTATAGTTATGGCAAGTTCTTTCTTTACGATTTCTTATTCGTGAGTTTTTCCTGGTTTAAATTTGATTATACCTGAAGCGCATTTATTTTCAAAAAGCTAAAGTGTTACAAAAAATTAAATTTATTGCTCTTTACAAACTTAAATCCGTAATTATTTTTTTGAAATACAAAACATTTGATAATTTGTGAAAAGAAAAAAAAGGAGATTGCAAACAATGAAACTTAGACCATTACAAGATCGAATTTTAGTACAACGTGTTAAAGAAGAAACCACGACCAGGGGAGGAATTATCATACCCGACACAGCTAAGGAAAAACCGATAGAAGGAAATGTTATCGCTGTAGGCAAAGGCAAGATCGGGGATGACGGCAAGAGGATTGCTCTTGAAATAAATAAAGGAGACAAAATTCTATTCAGCAAGTATGGCGGCACAGACATAAAAATTGAAGGCGAAGAATATCTCATCATGCGTGAAGATGATGTTCTCGGCATAATTGAATAATAAATTGATATTATAAATGGAGGATTGATCAAGATGGCAGCTAAAATTATAAAATATAATATGAAGGCCCGTGAAGCTATGCTGAACGGGGTGAAAACTTTATCTAAGGCGGTGGTTGTCACACTGGGGCCTAAAGGAAGAAATGTCGTTATCGAAAAATCATGGGGTTCTCCCACGGTTACAAAGGACGGAGTGACTGTGGCCAAAGAAATCGAACTGGAAGACAAGTTTGAAAATATGGGCGCCCAGATGGTGAAAGAGGTTGCCAGCAAAACAAGTGATATGGCAGGCGATGGAACAACAACAGCCACATTGCTGGCAAGAAGTATCTATGAAGAGGGACAAAAGCTGGTTGCCGCAGGCAACAACCCTATGGCTATAAAACGTGGTGTTGAAAAAGCCATTGAGGTTGCGGTCAATGAGCTTCACAAGATGAGCAAACCGACCAAAGATCAGCGTGAAATAGCCCAGGTAGGCACCATTTCTGCAAACAACGATGAAACAATAGGCAATATCATTGCCGAAGCAATGGGCAAGGTCGGCAAAGAAGGTGTTATCACTGTTGAAGAGGCAAAAAGCATGGAAACCACGCTTGAGGTCGTCGAAGGCATGCAGTTTGACCGTGGATATCTTTCTCCATATTTTGTTACAGATCCTGACAAGATGGTTACTTCACTCGAGGATCCTTATATTCTTATCAATGAAAAAAAGATCAGCACCATGAAAGACCTTCTCCCCGTACTTGAGCAAGTCGCCAAAATGGGCAAACCTCTTGTAATTATTGCAGAGGATGTGGACGGCGAAGCTCTTGCCACTCTGGTTGTAAATAAGCTGAGAGGAACATTGCAGGTCGCCGCGGTTAAGGCTCCTGGTTTTGGCGACAGAAGAAAGGCCATGCTTGAGGATATAGCGATACTTACCGGAGGTCAGGTTGTATCAGAAGACCTTGGAATCAAACTGGAAAGCATTACACTGCAAGACCTTGGCAAAGCCAAACGGCTTACCATTGACAAGGACAACACCACTATAGTTGACGGCGCCGGCTCTCGCAGCGCACTGGAAGCCCGCGTAAAACAGATTCGCGCTCAGATAGAAGATACAACATCTGATTATGATCGTGAAAAACTCCAGGAACGTCTGGCCAAGTTGATCGGCGGAGTGGCTGTCATTAATGTCGGTGCTGCTACCGAAACCGAGATGAAAGAAAAAAAGGCACGCGTCGAGGATGCGTTAAACGCCACCCGTGCTGCTGTTGAAGAAGGTATTGTGGCCGGCGGCGGCGTGGCGCTGGTACGCTGCCTGGACGCTCTGGATAAAATTAAAATCAAGGCAAATCAGAAGCTGGGCGTGAAGGTTGTCATGCGCGCCGTAGAAGAACCCCTTCGCCAAATCGCCAACAACGCCGGTGTAGAAGGATCTGTTGTGATTGAAAAGGTTAAAAACGGCGAAGGCTTCTTTGGATACAATGCTGAAACCGATACATACGAAGACCTGGTTGAAGCAGGCATTATCGATCCCACCAAAGTAGTCCGTTTTGCTCTGCAAAATGCGGCAAGTGTTTCTGCATTAATGCTGACAACGGAAGCTATGGTAGCGGAAAAACCTGAAGAGAAAAAAGAGATGGCCATGCCGGGAGGCTCTCCTGGAATGGGCGGAATGGGCGGAATGGGCGGAATGATGTAAAAATAAAACCGTCTTTATACCGATCATCTTAAAATAAAAAAGCCCTCTTGCTATTGCAGCATGAGGGCTTTTTTTTTGAAAAGATTGACAAACAAATAACAGGAGGGATATAAGGATAAATATAACATCTCGGAATTTCTACAACTTATTGAAACTCCTGTAACTTTAGTCGAGTAGTTAAATTGTGTCTGAACGAAAACTAACCAAAAGCTGTTATTTCGATTCTGTCAGAGCCCTTTGGCGGACTGCCTGGTTCCCATGCTCCAGCGTGGGAACCCGTATGGTATGCGTTCCCACGCTGGAGCATGGGAACGAGAAAAAAGATTTCTCCCTATGGTCGAAATGACAAAAAGAGGGGGTTTTCGTTCAGGCACTAAATAACAAATCACAAATAAATTACAATAACCAAAATTCCAAACCCGTAAATGAGGGAGCCTTTGGCTACCTTTAGCCAGTGGCCGATAGCCAATAGCTAAATGTAAAGCGAAGCTTTTTGGGTTATTAAATATTGTGATTTGAGATGGGAGTATTACCAGTTTGTTAAAATTGGAATGATATCCCACAGCATCATCATTTATCGGGCGGGCCCGCCCGCCTCGCCTGAGCGAAAGTCTTCAGGGATGCTGACTGCCTCATTTGGCCGAGAGCGATGGCGGGCTGGGTAAACCCGCCCCTACGGGTTACGTGCATCAAATTTCGTAGGGGCGGGTTTATCCCGCCCGAATAGAGTTTATGTTTTCGGCTTTAACAAATTGGTAATGCTCCCTTTTGGATTTATTTGTAATTTGATGCTTGGAATTCACGCGGCGCACCTGCTGCGACGTGTCGCTATCACGGCGAGAGCGCCTGCGCTGCGCGTGGGCTTTTATAAGTTCTAATAGCTTATTTAAAAAAAACAAAAATATCGGAGTAAATTATGAATTACAGGAAAATTATCAAAGCAATTACCTTCCTGTGTATATTTACAGCGATAATTACCTTTCCCTTATATCTTTTTGCCGAAGATAAAAAGGGGATAGAACATGAGACAGGTTTCTATTATACAATCCAAAAGGGAGACACCCTCTGGGATCTTTCAGAGCGATTCTTTGATTCACCATGGCTATGGCCTGACTTGTGGAATGAAAACAGTCAAATTTCCAACCCGCATCTAATTTTCCCCGGCGAAAGGATACGCCTGTTTCATAAAGGGTGGATTAAAACAACAGCTAAAGCATATATGACTGAAAAATCCTTGCCAGAAAAAGAGCCGCAAAAAGAACCTCCATATCTTCTTTATAAGGCAATTGACAGTATTGGTTTTATAAAAAAGGACCCTGTCACCTCCTCCGGCTACATATTAAAGTCATATGAAGACAAAATTATGATCAGTCAGGATGATATGGTGTATGTAAGATCAGATAATAACGCGTCATTTATTTGTGGTAATAAATATACAATATATAGAACGCTAAAAAAGCCTGTGATAGACAAACAAACAAAGGCTTTTATTGGAATCCAGCATTATATAACAGGCATACTCGAAATTACAGAAAAGCATCCCGATTTTGCTGTAGCAAGGATTGTTCAATCTTTCCGCTCTATTGCAGTCAATGATCTTTTAATGCCATATCAGCCACTGTCGAAGAAAATATTCATGACCAAGAGCAAAAAAGGGCTTGAAGGATCAATCATAGGGTCGGAAGAAAAGTCAACCATCATCGGAGACAGCACAATAGCCTTTATTGACAGGGGCAATCAAGACGGCGTAATGCCGGGACAGTACTACAGCATATATTACCAGGAAAAAAAGCGGCTCGATCCCAAAAGCAAAAAATATACCCTTCTTTCGATTGTCGATTTCGGAACATTGTTTGTCCTGCGCACCGAACAAACTACATCCACAGTTTTAATTACAAGGGCGGATAAAAGCATTACTCCGGGCGCTAAAATTTGCAGCCCTTTGCCGAAAAAATAGTAATTATTCAGGGGGTACACTGCTAACTCAAAAAAA
>JAYENE010000423.1:0-5331 GCA_034721935.1 Thermodesulfobacteriota bacterium | reverse complement strand
CGAACAAACTACATCCACAGTTTTAATTACAAGGGCGGATAAAAGCATTACTCCGGGCGCTAAAATTTGCAGCCCTTTGCCGAAAAAATAGTAATTATTCAGGGGGTACACTGCTAACTCAAAAAAAATTTATTCACCGCAAAGTCGCACGTGCAGCGCAGGCGCTTGCGCCGCGTGAAGAACGCAAAGAAAATTTTATTTTTCTGTTTACCGTTGACCCCAGTTAAATGGACTTCGTATTTAACGGGGCAAGGACGACGGTAAACAGAAAGCTTCAGAAGCTTCGCTTAATTTGATGGTATTATAGAAAGCTATAATATGAGGCCGCCCTAATTATCTGAATATCTTAGTTTATCAAAGTTAGCGTGATCTGCCCAAAGGGCTTGGGTTTATTAATTTTCGTCCCCTGCCCGCAATGCCTATATTTCGCATGACTTAGTTTTGCCGCCTTGTTCCTGCAAACATAATTAACAAAATGAATAGGGAATATTTAAAGCATGGCAGGCGGGTCTCAGCGAAAATTAATAAGATGAAATCCTCTGCGTACTCTGTGCCTCTAATGATCGGAGCGAATGGGCGGTAATAAAATACCATCTGAATAGATACAAAAAATAGGGGAAACACACAGAGAGCAGAAAGAGAGCAGAGAGGTTGGAGAATTTTATGAAAAAGTTTATTCTAATAATTATAACCACCGCCTTTTTCATATATCCCTCTATCTGCCTTTCCTCTTATCTTATAGAGTTAAAAAACGGCTCTACATTTATAACTTACCACTATTGGGCGGAGGTACGGCAGATAAAATTTTACTTTCGCGGCGGAGTTGTGGGGATTGAAAAAGAATTTGTCAAAGCAATAAGAAAATCGGACACAGCATACAAAGAGGAAATAGATTCTAAAAAAAAGAGAGCCGATCTGGAAAGTGAAATTAACGAAAAGCCAAAAATGACGGGAACAGTAGATCTGGAATACTATAAAGAAAAAAAGTCAATGCTGGAGGCTGAACTAAACAGAACATTGGATAAACTGCGAGAAGCTACTAAAAATAAAGATTCGAAAGCCAAGAAAAAAGCAAGGGACGAAGTGAAAAAGATTTCCGCGAAGATGTATGATCTTACTGCTGAGCTAATAAAAAAAAACAATGGAAAGATGCCCGAAGGCTGGTGGGAGAAAAAATAGATCGCCAGACTCCGGTTCAGAACTCTATCAACAATTAATTGTCATAAATCATCTTTCCAGGAAAGGACATTTATTGTATAATTATTAAGAGATAGATATTTATCCTTTATAGCTTCGTCAAAGTAGAACTCTCCCGAATTGTGAATCGTTGCCGTATTTCCCCAGATCAGACCGTAGACGCCTGCGGTATTTTTCATTTCCACATGGGCGTTCGGAGCGTAAACCATTCCCTTAAAAGCAGTCGAGTGTTTGAAGGTAATATCCTGAGAGGAATTTGAAAAAATTGAAAAGTCTGTTGGTTGTGACAAGTTATTAAGGGCAGATCCGTTTTTTGATTCAAGTTCACCGTCTTCCGTGTCGAGAATTCCGCTGAGATAGATATTGACTGATCCGGAAGTCGCGTCTATCTCAAGAGTTGAACCATTCTTCAGGACAATGCTTGTAATATAATAATCGCCTGCCGTCAGTGTCATCGTTTCCCCGTTGCTGAGGGCTATCGCTGTCGCTCCCCCAAGTGGACAAACAGAACCGTCTTTGGCAGTGACGTTATTATTGGTGGTGATAATGTCATTGAACTTATTGTAGAGTTCGGATGATGAATCGTTTGTTCCCAGCGGATCCGGATCAACGTGTCCTACATTGCCGCTGGTACCTGTGACGGTAGGTGTTCCCGTATCGGTCCATATGGCATCAACCGGCGGATCGGAGCTGTCTGCTCCCAAACCAAGATCGCCGTCGATATATGTCGACATCTTGGTGTTGATCTCTGTATTGCTGCCAATGTCAGCTTCTCCGGTGGATGCGCCGGGAAAGGTTGTTGTATCTGGGTCAGGTGTGTCACGAGAGTCATAACTATAAATCTTAGCATCCGATTTTAGATCCAGTAATCCATTGGTGAACAGGCCGTAGTCAAAAATGCTTTTTTGCTCAGTAGAGAAAACAACTTCAATAACAGCTTGTGAATTATTGGGTCCATGCCCCGTGACTTTGAAACTGTACTGGTCGCTTCCCAGTGATGTTAACACGGTTGGAACGGTGAAAGAAAATCCACTTGGTGTGGAATAGTTCAGAGATATCGTATCTGCCGTCAAATCAACAGTATCGGAATCCGAATCGTCCAAATCGATGGCCAGTTGCTTCAGTACATACTGGACACCGGCATCGGCATCGTAGAATGTCTGTACACTTGTTTTGTAATTGCTGCCGATCTTAAGATCAGTTGTTGTAGTTATAACGGCCGTGGTTCCCAGAATTGCTATAATAGCCAAAAACATAAGGCCGACAGGAAGAACAAATCCTTTTTCATTTTTATGTATTAAATTTGACATCCCTGACTCCTTTACTAAACTTGGTCGAGTAGTCGAATGGTTTAAGGGCGTTACGACTCGACAAATCGACTAGTTATCCATTCAACACCGCGAATCAGTACCAAGACTGGCAAAAAAACTTATTTATCGGAAGTTTTGAGGTTAGGCACAACGCCCATATTTTTAAATAGTCAGCCTATAGCTACTGGTTTTTATGATGTCGAATGTGATCCTCCAGCTATTGTCGGATGAATTTGCTGTTGGAACAAATCAATCACTCGAATTAAGCTTTCTTTTGGTTCATTGCGGACAATTTTGTCTTTCAAGGTGTCTATCATTTCATCAACAATCCGTTCTACTCGTGCCTCATAATAGGCCTTAACAAACTGTGGGTTTTGCATCTGAGCTTGAAAAAATTGTTCGTAATTGGTCATATTTTCTTCTTTTCTTATCATTCCTGTTGAAACACTTTGTATTGACCTCTGTGTTAGGGCTAAAGAAAATGCTCAGTAGTGGTAGCGCAACTGGGCGATATGAATTGCATTTTCAGATACTTTATAAACGAACCTGTGTTCATCAGTGATTCGTCGGGACCAGTAGCCGGAAAGAGCATGTTTAAGTGGTTCAGGTTTTCCAATACCCTCAAATTGATTTCGTTTCGTTTCTTTGATGAGGGTATTGATATGACGAAGAACCTTTTTATCGGTTTTCTGCCAAAAGAGATAATCATCCCAGGCGTGGTCAGAAAAGATAAGCTTCACTCTAAAAGTTCCTTTTCGGTCCCTTTGTCGTTTTCAAGTTGGGCGATAGATTCAATCAAACGCCTGGTGTTCTTTGGTGACCGTAAGAGATAAGCTGTTTCTTCAAGGGCTTCATAGTCCTCAAGTGACATAATGACCACAGAGTTAGATGTTTTACGTGTTACGATCACTGGCGCGCTGTCTTTACATACTTTTTCCATTGTTTTTGCAAGGTTTTGTCTGGCGGCTGTATAGGTTATAGCTTCCATAAAGTACCTCCTGTACAGATTATTGTACATATAAAAATGCTGTCGTCAAGCGCATATTTGGAGCCCCGACTCCGCCAGTACACCAGCAACCAGTAACGAGCAAGGGGTAACCAGCAACCAGTTTCTATAAACCAAGATTTCTCGGTGTTATCAAAGAGGTTAGAGTGTGCGTCCTGTAACCGCCATAACCAGCGTCGGGCTTGGCGCTTCTGGCTTTTATTGTAATCTTTATTTGTCGAATCTTGTTATTGTCGGCAGTTGTGGTAACTTTTGTCACACCATCGGCTTCCAAGTAATCAAAAGTAAATGATTGAATGTTTTCGGCAAATGGCTGATCGCCGCTACCTATATTCCTGTCAATCTGAAAATCCGTACCGTCATAGATGTATATGATGTTTTCTTGACCAGTAATATTTTTATCACCATCCAGGTCTGAGCGTATCTGAAGCTGACCGGCATTATACGTAATACCATCAAAAGTTGCGCCTGCGGGATTATACCCAGCCATCCTGATCTCTCTGCTCATCATATCCATGGCAGCTCTCGCTGTCTGCACCATCTCGACAATCTGTTCCTGGACGTCATAGATTTTGCGCTGCATAAGGAAAGTGCTCGACAATGCCGTCAGGATAATCAAGCCTATTGTCATGGCGATCAGCAGTTCTACCAGGGTAAAACCGCTTTCTTTATTTTTAGGTGAATAATACGGCATCTTCATTTTCCGGTTTACACTTTTTAGAGGTTAGTTTTTGCCTGGTTCCCATGCTCCAGTGTGGGAACCAATATGGTATGCATTCCCACGCTGGAGCATGGGAACGAGAACCAGGCTGAAATGGTATGCATTCCCACGCTGGAGCATGGGAACGAGAACCAGGCTGAACCCGTGTTCTTTATTTCTGTCATAATAATCCATTAGCTTTACTTGGAAAGAATTGTCTGTAAACTAACCGATTTGCTTGATTCCCAATAAACGGTTACGTTTATTGTTTTCATACCGTTTGAAGGGCTGTTGGAAGTAACAGTTACTTCCCTTTCATAGTTATCATAAGGAGATGACATGGAAGCCTTTGTTTCTGATACAGCATTATTGTATCCAATTCTTTTTATATCTTCCATCTTATCCTGCGCCAGAACCGTCGCAGTGCTAATCCTGTTGCTTAGCTTATTGCTGTTAATTATCCCTATTATCAGCGCCGCTGTCCCAAGCAGTCCTACTGTTAGAATAACCATAGCGATCAGAACTTCTATCAGGGTAAAGCCGCTATTATTATCGCGTAATCTGCGCATTAAAGGGGTTTTTCCTTTTGAAAAATTTATTCTATCTTAACACGCCCAGTAATATGAGCCTTTACATCCTTTGAGCCCGCAGAATTGGTTAGGACTATGATACCATATGGGTTTGCTGTTCCCCTGGAATGAAATTCAATATTCTTAGTAGAGCTAATGGTTACATCATGGTAATTCAACTGAATATCTTTGGTTATTTCTTCACCAGAATCTTTAATGCCATTATTATTGCTGTCAGTCCATATCTTATACTCAGGATCGCCGTTCACAAACGCCGCCCTAACATCACAGTTCTCTTTAACCGCCTTCATCCTTGCCGCCATCAAATCCCCCATTACCTGCCTTGCAGCGCCATTTAATCTGGATTTTGGCATGTAAGACAGAAAATTTGGAGTGGCAATGGCCGCAAAAACCGCCATAATACCAACGACAGTCATCATTTCAATTAAGGTAAAGCCCGATTGTTTATTGCAAAGCCGCATAGAGCCTCTGAAGAATGAGGTTTAAATCTGAGATCATGAATCTGCTACTCCTGCTATTATATCAAGC
>JAYENE010000422.1:0-2181 GCA_034721935.1 Thermodesulfobacteriota bacterium | reverse complement strand
ACTAATTGTATATCCAATTACAACTCCATTGAGGAGATCGTCTGCTATGGTCCAATTCTCCAAATTGATGAATGACGGATTTTTTAATTTTTTTACTTCTTGTAAAAATAAATCAAGAAGATATTTACAGTTTTTTTCTTTCATATCATAAATTATCTGGCTAACGTTGCGGATAAGCCGATGAAAAAGCCAAGAAGAACTTGGCTAAAGGCACGTTTGACAATGAACTATGCAGAATAGAAATTGCACCGGCTTTTTCAGTCGGACTTAATCCGTCTTGTTGGGCATTTTCAATTTGCAATCATCTCCCATTTCATTTTGAAAACTTCCGGGAGCCATTCAAGAGATTTCTTGAGAAAGCCCTTTATCTCGTCCCTCTTTATGCAAACAACATTATTTTCATAGTCACCTTCGTATAGGCCATTTGATTGGAATAAAAATATCTTGTAAGGATATTACGAGAAATCGCTCCTATTTAAACTGACATTTCCTGTTTTTACTTGGGTTAGAGCCTTTTCCCCAGTCTTCGGATTTACAGAAAGATATTCAAAACTCATTGAATCAGCTTTTCTGGAGTTTGGAGCCATATACCAACCTAAGCTTTGCAAATATAGAAATACCAAATCTTCCGTTTCTTCGTCATCCAACATCATGAAAATGTTATGAAATTTGGAATTATCTACCTCATATTTTTTTTCACGAGACAACCGATTCCACAGATATTTGGAAAACTCTCTTGCTTTTTCGTCGGCAATTTCTTGAATGGTTCTGGGAGCCCTGAAACACGCGATAACTTTTCCAGGAACTTGATCTATCGCGACTTCTTGAAATTCCACCCGAAAAACATTTGCTATATCGATATCTTTTTCTATAGACTCTCCATCAACAAAATATTCCCAGCCAGATATGACCCTGGCCAGGTAATATTCTCCGGCCATATCTCTAGTCCATACTAAATCGTCTTTGCCAACCCATTTTTTGATGTAGTGGCAAACATTCAAATTGTCATGGATTCCGGAGGCTTCGCCAAAATACTCATCCCAATCAGTGGTATTCTTATTGGTTTCAGTTCTCCAGCCAACCCCAAGCAATCCGTTCTTCAGACAATATTCAAAAGTATCCTCCATGCTAGCGGAGCCACCCCCTGGACGTATGTGGATACGAAATAAATACATGTGTTACCTCCTTTCTGGTGTGCCCAACCCTCGCATAACCGGCGGCTAAAAGCAGAGTGTAGCGTAGCGAAATGCCGCTTTTAGCCGTCCGAGTTGATGCGATTGTTATGTGTTTATATTGATTCTGTAAATGTATGAATCTTCGATAAAAGTTCCATTGATTGTATTTCTCGAAAATCTAATTCCAGAAATTCCGTCTCCTGTGGATATGGCCGCTCTGAGTAGATTAACAAGTGTATTTGAAGTGTCTGCCACACCAACATCATTTAGAGATACAACTGACTCCAATTCGTCGGCCTTTTTGTTTGCCTCGACAACTCGCTTATAGAACTGTCTTGGCCCATCTTGCTTAACGAACTGGGACACAATAATAAGCTTCCAACGTTTTTCATCTGGAAAGAACATCCAAAATGCGGCCTGTACATCAGAATTAGACTCATCAAGTCTTTCAACAAGCCTTTTTCCAACCTCGATCATTAGATCTGAAAGAAGCTCTGTTACCACCAATTCTTTAGCCATTTCAAAACTCCTGATTGATCGTTTGTTATTGCCTCGAAAAAATCCTTGACTTTTGTTTCTTCAATTACTGGGTCATATCGCGCTGTTTCAGACCAGTCTTTGGCTACTGCCCAATTGAGCTTAAAATTTTCATCCTGATTTTCTTGTTCAGATAACTTTTGCTTTAGACCTGCCACTCCCAACAACTCAGACAACTTATGTGTATGAGAAGCATTGGCAAGCTGCTTGTTAGGGAAGTCATTTTCACGAACCTGTTTTGTTATACATGCCTTAAAAGCACATTCTAATGCGTATCCAAGAAGATAATATGCGCCTTGGTAACATTCATTTTCAAGAAGGACTGTTGCCTCCTTTACTCTAATCTCTACCAAGATTTGAAGGTCAGTTTTATTCATTTGATCTTCGATACCTCACATTTTCTCAAACACTAACGCTGCGAATCAGCCGACGCTTTAGCGGTCGGCTTCCGGGTAAAGGCACCGGTTAC
>JAYENE010000421.1:0-2182 GCA_034721935.1 Thermodesulfobacteriota bacterium | reverse complement strand
TCGTGCGGTCACAATTCCGGTTACATTAACCGGAAATATTTCATTAATCTTTTTCCATTCTAAATATTTTTGAATATGTGATGTGTTTCGGGGAATGAAGAAATACCAGGGTGAATCAGGCTTAATTTCATTATAATTTTCAGCATCAAATTCGTTATTATCCAGCCATTCGTATTTTTCTTCTCGTAATCCATATTTGTCCAGATGAAATACTTTTGGCTCTCGTGTAATATTTCAGCAATATCTTCCACAATAATTTGTAATGACCTGGGTGGTTCTTCCAGAGATATAAAACGGAACACATCACGCAGAATGCCGATAGTATGCGGGATATAATCAAAAGCCAGTCTGCGGTTAAATTCGTCCCGGTCTGCCGGAACCCTGGTTCTGGCCGCAAACAGTCCATAGGTAATGGTTTGCGCGTAAAGATCAGCGAATTGTTTTTCGGTTAATGTTTCAATAAGATATTTTTTAAAGGCTTCATAAAAACCGATTATTTGTTTATGGCCCCTGTCTGCGTGCGGACACGCACAGGCAGGTTTGCCGCCGGTTTCTTCCCTGTCTGCGACAGAGCCGCCCGCACAGGCAGACATTTCCACGGAAATGACTTCATCCCGCAGGAAGCGGGTGCGCTTGGCCAATTCAATCGCCAGTGAACGCGCCGTTTGAACTCTGGGCAAAGAAAAAGAAAAAAACAGATCAAACAGCTCTTTGAATTTATCGATATTTTCGACTGGCGGTGTGTGTTGCAGTTTTATGGCAATAACTGGTCGTCCGATCATTGCCTGGGCAATACGCCGGCCGTCGCGATACAACCAAAATTCATAAAAATTAGTAAGAATCACATTCGGGAAGGTAGAACAATAGCGTTCTAATTGTTCCGTGCCTGCGATGTAATCAAGATTTGTAACGGAAGGGGCTTTGGCTTCGATGTAACCGGTGATATGGTTCTTACCATCCCAGATGCGAAAGTCGGGATTTCCGGCTTCGGTCTTTTTGGGAAGAATTGTAACATCTATATTTTTCAGGTTTTGAATTTCAGCATACTGCTTAATTAACTCA
Source organism: Thermodesulfobacteriota bacterium (assembly GCA_034721935.1). GTDB lineage: Bacteria > Desulfobacterota > Desulfobacteria > Desulfobacterales > ETH-SRB1 > Desulfaltia. The sequence goes on along the minus strand of JAYENE010000421.1, from coordinate 1,120 downwards.
TCGAGATGCTTGTAATAACTTTCTTCCCGTGCATCGCCATGACGGGTAGTATCAGTGAGGTTTTTTAAATATTGTTCTAATAATTTTTTCACTAATCACATTCCTTCATAATGCCTTGTCTTGCAGGCAGAAAGATATAGGAGTGCAATACAAAAAAGTTACATCATTGATGATAATATCTTTAACCATTGAACAGACTGATTTAATGTCGAATGTCGAAGTCTTGTTCCTGTTTTGTTTGGCAGTGCCTATGCTTGTTACAAAAATCGAGATCAATTGTGTATTAATGACTTAAGAAACCTATATCAAATGGCAGAATTCCTTCCTTCGACATTCATTATTCCCTGTTCGACATTCGATATTCAAAAAAAGCTACACATTTAATGTCTTATATCTTATCACTTTTTTGTATTGCACCCAAGATATAGGATGGGACTTCACATCAATTCTTTCTCCTGCCTGGAATGAACTTTGAAGAATTCATTCTTCAAAGCAAGTCCTTGAATTCCTTAATGTTCAGACCAGCATCCCTAATAATACCAGCCATAGTGTAAGCGTCTACGGGGTTTGCTCTGGGAATGGTTATAATTCTATTACCGTTGGTCATTGCAATATGCTTGCCCTGTCTGACAATCCAAAACCCTGTCTTTTCAAAAGCTTTCACCGCTCTCTGGTGATTTATCCCGGGCAACTTAGGCATAGGCGATTTCTACGTACCGAGTTTCCCTATCAGCAGTCAGTTTATCAACGGCCTCCAAATAGGCGCTAATAGCATCTTTGATATTTTTCAATGCCTCATCTTCCGATTTTCCTTGAGACCAGCAGCCAGGTAGTCCAGGAACCCAGACAGAGTAACCTTCTTCTGTTTTTTTGAGATTTACTCGATATTTCATGAATATTTTCTCCTCCCGCTTCTCTATTATTCACTTTGCTCTATAATTTCCAAAAATTGCAACTAATCTCTTTTCCATCATTTCCCAGCTATATTCTCTTTTCAGAAATTTACAAACTCATTATCTGGTCAACCTGAGGCAGCGGACAATTAAATTTAAGAACGGCTGAAACTCGCACATAAGTGAGCGTAAAGAAATAACTTAGAGCAATCCTTTTATAAAAAGCT
>JAYENE010000420.1:0-9632 GCA_034721935.1 Thermodesulfobacteriota bacterium | reverse complement strand
TGCCTTTATGGAAATGGAAAATCACGACAATCTGCTGACCGGCCTTGATATCGCAGAGCCCCTCAAGATATTCATCATTAATGATTAGCCTCCCTTCCACATCTGAAACGGACCAATGCCTGGGAACCTTTTCAAATTCATGGCGCACAAAACCTATCGGCTTCATTTCAATGACCATTGCAGTTATATTCCTGTGTTTAGAGGTTCATAGTTCAGGGTTCAAAGGTTCAGAAGTTCGGGGTTCAGGGTTCACGGTTGGTCGCTCTATGCTCTTCATATTTCTTGAGATAGTTGATGAAACCACGAATGGCAGCGCGGGTGCGTCCGGTATGATCATACACATTCTGAAATTCAGTTTTTGTTATGTATTGTTGATCCAACGCCATGTAAAGCTCACTCTGAACTTCGGTGCAAGACCGTTTTGCATATCGAAGGAAACGAACAAACTCAGAGTTTGTTTCTGAATCGAATCCTTCCGCAATATTGTGCATGGATGAACCTGCTGCATTCTGAATTTGTCCCTTCAAGCCGAAGTCGCGAGCAAATTTGGCCTTCTTTGTCAGGCCATATACCATACAAGATAGCTCCCGGGCCAACTGCCATGCCTCAATATCCTCAAACCGTTTAATTTTCATCGCTCTCTAACCTCTGAACCCTGAACCTCTGAACCCTGAACCTCTGAACCCCTGAACCTTTTTTACAAGCTTTGCCACCGATTCTATATGATATGTGTGAGGAAACATGTCAACCGGCTGTACTTCCAATAAATTATATTTATCCTTCATCAACCCAAGATCCCTTGCCATGGTTGCAGGATTGCAGGATACATAAACAATTTTTTCAGGCTCTATTTCAAGAACATGCTTTACTACAGCCTTGTGCATACCTGCTCTTGGAGGATCGATTATCATAACATCAGGCATTGCCGCAACCTGTGGCAGGCGGTCCTTTATATCGCCATGGATAAACCGGCAATTTGATATCATATTTTTTTTGCAGTTATTTTGCGCATCAGTCACGGCAGATGCAGCCATTTCAATGCCGATTATCTCTTTTGCGCTATCTGCAAGAAAAATAGATATCGCCCCTGTACCGCTGTATAGATCCAGAACAATTTCTTTGCCGCTGAGTCCGGCATATTCCCTGACTGTCCTGAAAAGCTGCTCTGCACCCCGTGTGTTGGTCTGAAAAAATGAGTTTGCAGATATCTCGAATTCACAAGAACCGATTTTATCTTTTATGCACAAGGCTCCGGCAAGCAATATCTCATATTCTCCAATGGCCACGCCGGCCCTGCGAGCAGTAATGTTGTTTACAACCGAGACTATTCCCGGATATTTGTCCATCAAAAGACCGGCAAGAGGTTGCAGAATTTTTTTGTCTTCCGCCGAAGTTATTATGTTAACCATCCATTGGTCATAGGCAGCGGAATGTCTCAGCATAAGAAAACGCCAGAACCCGGTATGGCTGTAAAGATTATATACGGAGATTTTGGAGTTTTTAATATAATTTCTAACATCCTCGAGGATATGATTGCCGAGTTTTGGCTGAAGCAGACATGCCCTTGTATCAAGCACCTTATTAAATGTCCCCGGCACATGAAGACCAATGGCAAATCCTGCGGCAATATCCTTTTTATCCATCTCGTCAGGCAGCAGCCATTTTCGATCAGAACATGTAAACTCCATCTTGTTCCTGTACTCAAAAATCCGGCTGGAAGGGATTGTTTTATGTACTACAGGATCATGTATGAGCCCTATATGTTCAATAGAATCGATGACATGCCTTTGTTTGAACTCAAGTTGCCTGTCATAAGCTAAAAACTGCCATTTACATCCGCCGCAATAGCCGCTGTACATGCATGGCGGATCTATTCTATAGGGAGACGGCTCCTTTATTGATATTATTCGTGCCTCTGCATAGCTTTTTTTCTTTTTGATTATGCGGGCATCAACCAGGTCTAAAGGGACTGCTCCGTCAACAAAAACAGCCATGCCGTCAACCCGTGCAAGCCCCTTGCCGCCAAAGGCAATATCCGAAACTCTAAGCTCAACCGTTTGCCCTTTTTTAATAGCCATCAATTTTGCTCCAGAAGTTCCGTTCTCAACAGATCAAGGGCTTTCATGGCAAATATTTTTTTATTCGTCAGCCTGTCATTGCCGGCAAAGTTGAAACGATACGCTTTCACATATTTGGGCGTGGCAAGCCCGATACACACGGTTCCTACAGGCTTATCATCGGTTGCCCCGCCGGGCCCCGCAATGCCGCTTGTCGAAAGTCCATAAGTTGCGCCTGCAATCCGTCGCACCCCTTGCGCCATCTCTTTTGCAGTCTCCTCGTGCACGGCTCCATATTGTTTTATTGTTTCAGGTGACACTCCAAGCAAATTTACTTTGGCTTTATTTGAATATGTTACACCTGATAAAAGAAAGTAGTCTGAGCTTCCCGGCACATTTGTAATCATATGGGATATAAGGCCGCCTGTGCAGCTTTCTGCAATCGCAATGCCGGCATTTTTCCGGCAAAGGAGTTTGCCGATCTGCCTGACGATTTCAATTCCCGCTTCTTCATCCAAACAGATTTTATTTCCCGTGTTTATTACCTCTGTTGCCATACCTGAATTTCTCCTGTTAAATAAAAAGTAAGCGTTCACAGGTTCAAAAGTTCACCGTTCAGGGTTATAAGAAACTTAGGTCCGCCTGAATATGAATCACCTGCCCGCTCTCCAATCTTGCGAGGCAGGCGGGTTTTCAGTGAACTCTGAGCCTTTGAACCCTGAACCCGTAAACGGTTACAATAAAAAAGCTTGACAAATATAAAACAAAACAATTATTAGATCAAAACCTTATAGGAAATTTTATATATGAAAACAATCGAAAATCATAAAATTAAAGATCAGTTATCTATATTCTGGTGGTGGCAGGTTTATATCAACGAGTTTGCCAGCGGAACTTCACCAACCTGATTTTAGTTAAAAGTTTTAAAGACCGTAGGCAACTCAAAGCCTGCGGTCTTTTTGTTTTAAAAAGGTCGTGGAAATTTTCACGACCTTTTTTTATTTTGTAACAGAAACCTGATCATTGGGGCCAGGATTCATTATTTCATGAAATACTTAGGTTAAAGGTAACAATTCAGCCACTAAGTCACAAAGACACAAAGAAGGAATCTGATTGAGGGATTGAGGGATTAAAATCAGTAAAATACCTTTAATTCCTAAATTCCTAAATTCGCAATTCCTAAATTATGAATTATGAATTTTAAGGAGATTATATTATAATTTTGGTGCCTTAGTGCCTGGTGGCTGAACTATTACGGTTAAAGAAGGAAATATATATGCTTATAAAACAATTTCCCGACAAAGATCAATTCCGTATTTTAGCCAGGCAAAACAATGTAATACCAATCTGTGTTGAAATACTGGCAGATACGGAAACTCCGGTTTCTTTACTTAAAAAAATCTATAATAATAAAGGCCCTGTTTTTTTATTCGAAAGCGTCGAAGGAGGGGAACGCTGGGGAAGATACAGTTTTTTGAGCGCTTCCGCACGATTTCATATCCGCGTATACTCGGAATTTGTGGAAATTCAAAATAAGGCTCAAGTCAATAAGATTCCTCATAATGGAGAGCCGCTGACAGTTCTAAGGGACTTTATGAGCAGGTTTAATCCGGCTGATATGCCTGAACTGCCGAGGTTCTGGGGAGGCATGGTCGGTTACCTGGCCTATGAAATGGTTTCCTTTATTGAAGCGGTTCCGAACCAATGGCCAAAAGAAAAGCCGCTTGCAAATTTCATGGTGCCTGATGAACTGCTTATTTTTGATAATATTCGAAACACATTGCTTGCAATTGTCATAACCTTTCTGGACGAAGATCGCGAAAACAATCAAAAAACCGACCAGGCTGTTGAGAAAGTTTTTGAATCCGCAAACATACGTATTCAATCCATGCTCCGGGCAATCAACAGGCAATTGCCCGGCAATAATAATCACGTAAATCAAAAGAAGTATGTTCTCGTTCCTCAGCAGGAGCCTGACATATATCGGTCTTACGTAAAAAGGATAAAAGAATATATCCTGGCAGGGGATGTGATTCAGACGGTTATATCTCAACCCTTTGTTTGCAAGGAGCTGCCGGATTTATGGGAACTCTATCGCGCCCAGCGATTTATCAACCCATCCCCTTATCTATATTTTATGCATACAGATGATGTAGCCCTTGTCGGCTCTTCGCCGGAAACAATGGTTCGGCTGGAAAACGGCATTGCCACCCTTCGGCCCATTGCCGGCACGCGTCCGAGAGGAAAAAATGAACAAGAGGACAGGATGCTTGCCGATGAACTTCTTGCCGATGAAAAGGAACGGGCGGAACACCTTATGCTGGTTGATCTGGGGCGAAACGATCTTGGCCGGGTAGCAGAGGTGGGAACCGTGCAATTAACAGATTTAATGGTTGTGGAACGCTATTCTCATGTAATGCATCTTGTTTCCAATATATGCTGTGATCTGCGATCTGATTGTGACGCGTGGGATCTTCTTGCTGCTACATTTCCTGCGGGCACCCTGTCAGGGGCGCCAAAAGTCAGAGCTATGGAAATTATCGCAGAAATAGAAAAGGAACCAAGAGGCCCTTACGGGGGGGCTGTGGGCTATATTTCGTTTCATGGAAATATGGATATGGCGATCACTATCCGGACAGCCTGTATTGAAAACGGGCGGCTTACGGTTCGCGCAGGAGCAGGAATAGTTGCGGATTCCGACCCTGAGCGGGAACGTATAGAAACTGTCAATAAAGCCATAGCCATACAAAAGGCGCTGAAGCTTTTACAAGGGAAGTGACTAAGTACATGTATTCTTAAATACGGTAACGTATTAAAATTGGATAGTTTATAATCACCGCAGAGCCGCATAAGTCGCAGAGAAATTGTTTTTTTTGCTTTCTGCTGAGAGGGCGGAAAGCAAAAACATAAGCTATTTTCTTTTGCCGTCCTCTCAACGGCAAAAGAAAAAATATTTAACTCTGCGTTCTTTGCGTCTTGAGCGAAGCGGGCGGTGAAACAATATAAAAAAATGCGTCATCGAATTAACGAATTAGAGCACTAAGGGAGAAAAGAGATGATTCTGATAATTGATAACTATGATTCATTTACTTACAACCTGGTTCAATATGTTGAGCAGTTAGGCTCTCCTGTTAAGGTTATCCGAAACGACGCAGCCTCTATTTCAGATATTGTCTCCTGGAATCCTTCCGGTATCATAATATCGCCGGGCCCGGGCAGGCCGGAATCGGCAGGGATAACTCTTGAAGTGATAAAACATTTTTCCGGACACATTCCGATTCTTGGCGTGTGCCTTGGGCATCAGGCCATTGCCGTTGCCTTTGGAGGCAAGGTGATTTCAGCAAAGAGACTCATGCACGGCAAAATCTCCATAATCCATGCTGATGGAAAAACGCTGTATCAGGGTATCCGCAAACCTTTTAAGGTCATGCGATATCATTCTTTGTCCGTGTCCAGGGATGATCTGCCTGAATGTTTTGAAATTACCGCGGAGGCTGATGACGGGGAAATTATGGGAATCAGGCATCGCGAGCATTGCACAGAAGGGATTCAGTTTCATCCGGAATCAATCATGACCCCCCTGGGCAAGCGGATTTTACGGAATTTTTTGCAGCAAACGTAACAGTTCAGCCATAATTTTTTGGCTCCCCAGCACGGACTCGAACCGCGGACTTAGTGGTTAACAGCCACTCGCTCTGCCGACTGAGCTACTGGGGATTAAAATAATCAGCCCTTCCAGTCATTGGTTGGAAGGAACTGCTGTATATCAAATTTTTAAAAAACCTTTTAAATATTAAAAAAATCAAATTAAAGTCAAGAAAAATCGTGTTTAAAAAATTTTCTATTCAAGCCTTTTTATTTTTAATGACAGCTCGTCAAGCTGGTCTTTGCCAGTTTTGGCAGGTGCGTTTGTTAAAAGACATGCCGCTTTCTGCGTCTTTGGAAACGGTATAACATCCCGGATAGAGGGTTGCCCGCATAGAATCATAACCAGCCTGTCAAAACCAAAAGCAATGCCTCCATGTGGCGGCGCGCCGGTATCGAGGGCTGAAAGCAAAAATCCGAATTTTTCCTCGTAGGTTTTTCGATCCATGCCCAGGACTTCAAATAACTTTTCCTGCATATCCCTTTGATGCATACGAATGCTTCCTCCTCCAATCTCAGAGCCGTTTAAAACAAGATCGTAGGCGCGCGATTTAACGGCAAGAGGATCTGTACTCAGCAATTCAAAATCTTCTTCAAATGGCGCTGTAAATGGATGGTGCAAAGCCTGGTACCTTTTTTCTGTTTCATCATATTCCAGCAGAGGGAAGTGGGTAACCCACATAAATTTGAATTCCTTTTCATTTATCAGGCCAAGCTTCTTCCCTAAATGGTTTCTTAGCTGTCCAAGAGCTTCATTTGTAACCTGCGGCACATCAGCAACAAAAAAGATCAGGTCGCCGGGCTGCATTTCCAGACGCTGGGCCAGTTTTTCTTTTTCTTTGTCCGTAAAAAATTTTGCTATCGGAGACTGCCACTTATCTTCCCTGATCTTTATCCAGGCCAGTCCTTTAGCCCTGTAAATAGCGACAAACTCAACAAGATCGTCAATTTCCTTTCGTGAAAAATCGACGCAACCCTTTGCATTCAAAGCTTTGACTATTCCTCCCTTTTCCACAACGCTTGAAAAGACTTTAAAGCCTGAATCTTTTACAATATCGGAGATATCTTTCAGCTCGAGATCGAACCTGGTATCCGGTTTGTCGAGACCGAAACGGGAAACCGCATCTGCATATGTAATGCGGGGAAATGGAATTTCAATTTCAATTTCAAGGACATCTTGAAAAAGATTTTTTATCATACCTTCAGAAATTTCCATAATATCCTCTTCGCCAACAAAGGACATTTCGAAATCTATCTGTGTGAATTCGGGCTGACGGTCGGCCCTGAGATCCTCATCCCTGAAGCACCGAACAATCTGATAATAACGGTCAAACCCAGATATCATCAAAAGCTGCTTAAATATCTGAGGTGATTGAGGCAGGGCATAAAACTGCCCGGGATTTACCCTGCTGGGAACAAGATAATCCCTTGCCCCTTCTGGTGTGCTGCGCGTTAAAAAAGGGGTTTCAATCTCAAGAAAACCATTATCATTCAAATACCGGCGCACCGAGGCGGAAGCCTTGTGCCTTAAAATAATATTTTTTTGCAACCGTGGACGTCGCAAATCGAGATGACGGTATTTCAGGCGGATACTTTCCGAAACATCAATTTTTTCCTCAATTAAAAAAGGAGGTGTTTGTGCTGTATTTAATATTTTCAGTTCAACAACCGTGATTTCAACTTCGCCGGTTCGTAAATTCGGATTGACCATGCCTTCGGGTCTTCCATCCACAATTCCGCGCACACCAATGACATATTCACTCCTGATAGCATGAGCCTTTTCATGCACCTTTTTATCTATTACAGGATTAAAAACAACCTGGGTAATGCCTTCTCTGTCCCGCAAATCTATAAAAATAACTCCTCCATGATCTCTTCTGCGCTGCACCCATCCCATAAGCACAACCTCCTTGCCAATGTGTTTGGCATTAAGTTCACCGCAGTTATGGGTGCTTCTCATTTCTCCAAGTAAATCCGTCAATTATTTAACTCCTTTCAAAACTATTTAAAATTAATCACGAAAGTACGAAAGTACGAAATAAAACCTGGAAATTAAATTACTCAACATTTTTTTCTCGTTCCCATGTTCCAGCGTGGGAATGCATACAATGACAGGCCAAAGGGATTTTTTACGACGCCATCAATATTGCTAACTAATTTTATCTTTAACAGCTTTAACCAAATTATCCAAAGGAATCGATAATTGCTCTTTGGTTATCATGTTCCGCAGAATAACCGCTTTTTCTTCAAGCTCTTTTTCCCCGACAATCAGCACATATTTTGCGCCAAGCCTGCCCGCCCGTTTCATCTGGCTTTTTAAGCTTTTATCAGCAAAGTCAAGCTCGGCATTTAGTCCTTCAAGACCAAAAGCGCAGGCCCAGTCAAAAGCCATCTTTATGCTCTTTTCACCCAGGGCTGCTATAAATATGTCTGGGTTTTGCGCAAAATCTTCAGCTTTAAGATCGGTTACCTCAATAAATCTGTCCAGGCCTATTGCAAAGCCCGCTGCCGGCTGATCAGGCCCGCCAAGGGCCTTGACAAGGCTATCATACCTGCCGCCTCCTGCAACGGCATTTTGCGCGCCTAATGACCCTGTCTGTATCTCAAAGGTTGTTCGGGTATAATAGTCAAGCCCTCTTACCAGACGCTTGTCAACTTCAAACGAAATCTTAAATCTTTCAAGGGTATCCTTTACAGCCTCGAAATGCCTGCTGCATTCAGGGCATAGATAGTCGAGTATGCAAGGCGCATCCGCCATAGCTAAGCGGCATGAAGGCGCTTTGCAGTCAAGCGCTCTTAAAGGATTCCGTTTGCTTCTTCTTCTGCAATCTGAACAAAGATTTTCTGATACCGCAGATAAAAACACGGAAAGAGCCTCTTTGAATTTGGGACGGCATATTCTGCAGCCTAATGAGTTTATATGCGTTTTGACTTCAGTTGCCGACAGCCTTTTAAAAAGGGTCGCAAGAAGGAAGATAAGCTGGGCATCAATAAAGGGTGAATCAATCCCGAATACCTCGGCATTAATCTGGTAAAACTGCCTGTACCTTCCTTTTTGAGGTCTTTCCCTGCGAAACATCGGGCCAATGGTATAAAATTTTTGAACCGGATCTTTTGCATATAGTTTGTGCTGGATATAGGAGCGCACAACAGATGCGGTCGCTTCCGGCCTGAGGGTAATAAAATCGCCTTTTCTATCAGGAAAGCTATACATCTCCTTTTCTACAATATCTGTATCCTCTCCGATACTTCTTGCAAAAAGTTCGGCATGTTCCAGAATCGGAATACGTATCTCCTTAAAGCCAAAGCTTTCTAAAAGTAAACGCGCCGTCTTTTCTATATGTTGCCAGAGTTCGACCTCTCCCGGCAGAATGTCTTTAAAACCTCTGATTAACTGTATCATGTTTCAGCGCCTACCCCTTTATTTTGTAATCTTTTATTTTTATCTCAGTAATAGTTGCTTAGTCAATACCAATGTTTTATTATAACCTAAGTTGTAACCGTTCACGGGTTCAGAGGTTCAAGGTTCAAAGGTTCAGGCTAAAGCTATTAGCCATTAGCCATTAGCTGTCAGCTCTTAGCCCGGCCCTTTACCCACAAGTTGTCTCTCCATTGGCAATTAACAGTTATCAATTGATTATTAACTATTATTATTGCCTTTTTGGGCATAAATATAAAAACATAAAATAAATAATCAATTGTTAATAACTAATTGTTAATTAAGGATAAAAATATGTCTCAACACTTGTGGGTAAAGGGCAGTCTTAGCCCGGCGCTCCAAAAAAAACAACCTTACCTGGTTCCCATGCTCCAGCATGGGAACCCATGTAAATGTTACAAAATATCTAATCTGTGTGTGGGAATGGCTTTGGTATGCGTTCCCACGCTGGAGCATAGGAACGAAAAAAAATGATAGAATACCTTACTTTG
>JAYENE010000419.1:0-9640 GCA_034721935.1 Thermodesulfobacteriota bacterium | reverse complement strand
CGGACAATTAAATTTAAGAACGGCTGAAACTCGCACATAAGTGAGCGTAAAGAAATAACTTAGAGCAATCCTTTTATAAAAAGCTTGCTAAAGCCGACATTATTCGACTCATAGAAAATTTTATTTGGTCGTCGTTATTTCTTAACGCTCACTAACATGCTCAAACAGTCAGCCGTTTTAAATTGAACTGCCCGCCACATCAGGTTGTTGGCAGGTTACTTTTTGAGTTTGTAAATTTCTGTTTATACTCGTGAAAGAAAATTTTCCAATACAAATATTTTCCTTCTGCGAAAAAACACAGGACTTTCTGCTATCGATATCGCTTTTAAATTATCATATCCAGAAACAAACCAAGGCTCTTTGCAAGATGGAACTTTCCAAATCCAATTTGGTGTTTCAATTCCCATTTCATCACATAGATACTCTATTGTTGAAGCTAATAGTGAATCGATATTTTCATCATTTAAGGAGAAAGGCTTTTCTATTAGACTATGATCGCGTGTATGACGTAAATCATCGACAAATTCCATAAATGGAATTCTCCAGTTTTTCCCACTTTTCAATATAGCCATCTTAGCTTCTTGAATTGTCCTGTATTTCATCAAAGACTTCCTCTAAAAAAAATTGAGTCGCCGGTTTGACAATTCGACGTGGATAATATTTATCTATTATTTTAAATACTTCATCAACAGTAGTGATCTTTAATTTATTGATTAAAAACTCAATATCCTTACTGTCTGTTCCATCAATTCTTGCTGAAAGGGATTTCATTGCCAACATATATTCCGGATCAGCAACCATAACGACCAGGTGGGACAAGTTAAGAAATACTTTTTTGGGATGCTCAACAAGGAATCCTTTAACGCCATCATTTAGCCAATCATTCACCAACTCATACTCATTCGCAATTTCTTTGGCCACCTCTCTTATAATTTTAGATGGTTGAAAAATAGCATCAACGTCTTTTGTGCTGGGTCTTGCATCATAAACAAGACACATAACGGCGCCGCCATACAAACAGATTTCACCTTTTACATTTCGTCGCTGAAGCTTTTCGTTAAGAGCATGCAAGTATTTTAAAATTTCATCTCTTAGCATATTTTACCTCCGACACCTGACTCCGCCAGACTGACGGCGGGCAAGCTCCGACCTCCGATTCCTACACCCTGTTTATTGCAGATGCCATATATCCTGCTCCAAATCCATTGTCTATATTAACCACGGCCACGTTTGAACTGCAACTGTTTAACATGGCAAAAAGGGCTGTCAGGCCGCCAAGGCTGACGCCGTAGCCTGTGCTTGTGGGGACAGCTATCACAGGGCTTTTTACCATGCCTGCCACCACACTTGGCAGCGCTCCTTCCATTCCTGCAACAACGATTAGAACCGATGCGCGGTCAATCAACTCCTTATGGTCGAATAGCCTGTGAATACCTGCAACACCGACATCAAAAACCGACTTTACATCATTACCCATAACTTGTGCCGTAAGATACGCCTCCCTGGCTACAGGTATGTCGGATGTCCCTGCTGAGATGACGGCTATCGTTCCCCTGCCCTGGTTTGTGATTTTATCTTTTTCCCAGATAATCATTTTTGCGTCTTTATGATATATTGTATCTGGAAAGTGTGAAACTACTTTGTCGGCATTTTGTTTGTCAATCCGTGTAATTAGAACAACTGTTTCCTGGCGGATCATTCTTTCCATGATGCCGATAATCTGGCCGGCGTTTTTACCCTGGCCGAATATTACCTCGGGAAACCCCTTGCGAAGTGATCGGTTATGGTCTATATGTGCATAGTCTATATCCTCAAAGGATATGTGTGTAAGTTGTCCGGCAGCGTCTTCGATAGATATTTTGCCTTCGGCAACGGAGCAGAGGAGCTTATTTAGTGTTTTGATGTTCATAGAAGGGTTCAAGGGTTATTAGTTACAAGTGAGCTAAAGCGCCTAAAATGCCTAAAGTTGTGGTACGCCTTTGGCGTGCTATATATTTTCAGGGCTTGATTATAACCACAGCCAGAAATAAAGCGAGCAAAGTTGTAAGGCGGGACTCACTTTAGGCGGGACACTTTGTAATTTCAATAAACTATGTAGGGTGCATTCCATTGCGCCATAGTGGTGCATGGAATGCACCCTACAGATATGTTATGTCAATTTTGGCATCCTTCATTTGCCAGCCATTACCAAGAACACGAAAGGTTTTTCTTTATCTTTACATCCTTCGTGTTCGTGATAAAAAATATCGCTGTGAGTGCCTCCGAGTTTTCTTAAGTTAATGACATTAACTTATAATTGGCACATAATGCAAGAGACAAGATGCTGGTTTTTTCGTGGGGAAATAATATGAAAATAGTGGCGATTATTCCTTCAAGATACGGATCTACAAGATTTGACGGAAAGCCTCTTGCTCTTATTGCAGGAAGGCCGATGATAAGACTGGTTTATGAAAGGGCGATTCAGGCGGAAAGAATATCGGATGTTTTTGCAGCTACTGATGATCAGCGGATTTATGATGCTGTTTTGGCTTTTGGCGGCAAGGCCGTTATAACTTCGGCTGAAAACAGATCCGGAACAGACAGAGTGGCTGAAGCCGCAGAGAAGATCGGCCTTGACAGGGATGATATAGTTGTAAATGCGCAGGGGGACCAGCCGGTTTTTAACCCGGCCTGTATTGATGAGCTTGTAGAGCCGTTTTTTGTTGATCCGGATCTTGAGATAAGCACACTTGCCTTTAAAATCGTAAATAAAGATGAAATAACAAACCCAAAGGATGTAAAGGTTACATTTGACAGCAAAGGTTTTGCTCTTTATTTTTCCAGGTCGCCGATACCTTTTGGCCGTGATTTTTCTGACAATTTTGATACATACAAGCATCTGGGTTTTTACGCATATACAAGAGGTTTTTTGGAAACATTCAGGAACTTGCCACAGGGAAGACTCGAGATGATAGAAAAGCTTGAACAGCTCCGGGTTCTTGAATATGGCCATAAAATCAAGGTGGTTGTAACAGGTTATGATTCGCCGGAGGTTGATTTGCCGGAAGATATTGCAAAGGTAGAAAAGGAATTAAGGGATTAGAAGTCAGAGGTCGGAGGTCAGAGGTCGGAAGTCAGAAGGGCAAGAAAAAGATGAACATCGAACATCGAACGTCCAACATCGAATGAAAAAATGAAACAGAGGGCAGAGGTCGGAGCAAGGATTGATGATTGTCGATTTATGATTGTCGATTGAAAAGATAGAGCGAAAAGATTCCATCAATCAACAATCAACAATCCAAAGAGGTCAGGAAATTCAAATGATACTAATTATCGATTTTGGGTCGCAGTATAACCAGCTAATAGCGCGTCGAGTGCGGGAATGGCATGTTTTTTGTCAGATTGAGCCGCCTGATGTCAACCCTGATTACATAAGATCACTTAATCCAAAAGGGATAATATTATCAGGGGGGCCTTCAAGCATATATGAGAAAACCAGTCCTAAAACCGGCAAGGCAATTTTTGATCTTGGCATTCCTGTGCTTGGAATATGTTATGGCATGCAGTTTATGATTGATGCGCTTGGTGGAAGTGTAAAAAGGGCCGAAAAACGGGAATACGGCCTTGCTGAGCTGCGAATTAAACAACAGGCCGGCCTTTTCAGGAAGGTGGACAAAAGGACGCAATGCTGGATGAGCCATGGCGATTCGATTGAGAATCTGCCAAAAGGTTTTAGAATAACCGCTTCAACTGAAAACACAAAAATAGCCGCGACTGCCTATAGCAAAAAGAATCTTTACGGCTTCCAGTTCCATCCGGAGGTCAGCCATACACCTCGGGGCAGGATAATGCTTAGCAACTTTCTTTTTGATATATGTGGATGCAAACGGACCTGGACAATGAAATCGTTTGCCAGAGATTCGATTGCTCAAATCAAAGAAACAATAAAGGACAAAAAGGTTATTCTGGGTTTAAGCGGCGGCGTTGATTCCTCTGTCACAGCCATGCTTGCACACAAGGCTGTTGGTAAAAATCTTACATGTATATTTGTAGATAACGGTCTTCTTAGAAAGGATGAAGCTAAAAAGCTGAAAAAAACGTTAAAAGCGCATTTAGGAATTAATATGCGGTTTGTGAATGCCGCAAGTAAATTTTTAAATAATCTGGCCGGGGTTACCAGTCCTGAAAAAAAGAGAAAAATTATCGGCAAAATCTTTATAGAGGTCTTTGAGGCTGAAGCCAAAAAGATAAAAGGGGTTGATTATTTAGCCCAGGGAACCCTGTATCCTGACGTTATTGAGTCTGTATCCGCCTTTGGAGGGCCCACAGCGGTTATTAAGTTGCACCATAATGTCGGCGCTCTTCCAAAGAAGATGAAGCTCAAGCTTATTGAACCGTTGAAATTTTTGTTTAAGGATGAAGTGCGTTTGTTAGGCAGGGAAATAGGTCTTCCTGAAGAATTGATATGGCGTCAACCGTTTCCAGGGCCCGGTCTTGGCGTCAGGATAATCGGAGAGATAACCAAAAGGCGCCTTTTAATGCTGAGAAATGCCGACCATATTTTGCTTGAAGAAATCAAAAGCAGCGGATATTATAAAAAATTATGGCAGTCATTTGCAGTGCTGCTGCCCATTAAGAGTGTTGGTGTAATGGGAGATATGCGAACCTATGAAAACATTATTGCTGTCAGGGCTGTTACAAGCAAAGATGCCATGACCGCAGACTGGGCTAAACTCCCTTACAGGCTTTTAGGCATTATTGCGAACAGGATAATAAATGAGGTAAAAGGAATAAACAGGGTGGTTTACGACATAAGCTCAAAGCCGCCGAGTACAATTGAATGGGAATAAATACTTAATGGTTGAAAAAGACCCAACAAAGTTCAGGATACGCATTGATGACGAAAGCCCGGACACCGGGTTTGAAGAAGAAATCAAGGATCGTCGCATTGAAAAATTAAGCCTGAGGATTACGTTTGTATCAATTTTGATTCCCTGTCTGATTGCCGTTATTCTATTTGTCGCTTATCTTGATATCAAGAAGAGGGTAAGCAGCATGCACTCCACCGGCGAGGTCGTTTTTCAGGATTTGGGCTCAAGGATAGCCTCAATGTCTGAAAAACAGGCAAAGCTTGAAGGCATGCTTGTAAAAAAGATTGAGCCAGTAGAAAAAACTATCCTTTCTTTACAGACAGAATTGAAAAAGGCTACTACCGCCATAAGGTATATCAGATCAGCAAGAAAAATCGATAACAAAACACTAAAAGGGGCCATAGCCGGTATCGAGAAGGAGTTAGTCCCTGTACGCAAGGATTTGAAAAATGCCGCATCCAGAATCAAAGCCCTTGATAAGAAGCTGGATAAGAACTTGGCAAATTTCGGAAAAAAACTTGATAAGGCAAAAAATGATTTAAATAAAATGCAGGCAGATATATCCGCGCTTTCTTCCACCAGGATCGACAGAAAGGCGCTTGATAATGCTCTCAATAGTAAGCAGAAGATTTATGAGCAAAAGCTAAAACAGAGTACAGATGATCTGGCAAATAAGCTCAAATCTATCCGGAAAAGGATAAAGAAGATCGAAATGAGCATGTCGTCGGTTGCGGTTCCAGCAAAACCTATTCCCTTGAAAAAGCCCGCAGAAGAAATTGCTGTGCCACCGCCCGGGACTATTATTGAGGAGGATATTAAATAAGATGGAAGAAGAGATGAACATCGAACATCGAACATCGAACGTCCAACATCGAATGAAAAACAAAAGAAACGGAGGTAGGAGGTCAGATGTCGGATGTCAGAGATCTGTGGGAGCGGCTTCACGCGGCGCAAGCGCCTGCGCTGCGCATCAGCCGCGAAAATCTATGTCAAAGGCTGGAGGTTGGAGGGAAAGTAGGCAGTAAGCAGTAAGCAGTAAGGAGGGGGCGGAGCAAGAATTTATGATTGTCTATTAAAAAAGATAGAACTATGCAATTCCATCAAGGTTCGGCATTTGTGGTTTTTATTTGATTTTAAAATAATTTGAGGAGCGAAGCGATTTCATCATTCGATGTTGGACGTTCGATGTTCGATGTTGGACGTTCATCTTTTAATATGTTGGACGTTCATCTTTTAATAAGGAGGTATAAGTGTTTGAAAGCGGTGACCTGAGAAAAGGTCTTAAAATTGAGTTGGATGGAGATCCATATGTAATAGTTCAATTTGCCTTTGTAAAGCCAGGTAAGGGCAAGGCTTTCTATAAGTGTAAGTTAAAAAACATGGTTACAGGGGTTCAGTTTGACCGAACATTTAGATCAAGCGATAAATTCAAAGAGGCAAATCTTGAAGAGCATGAAATGGAATATCTCTATTCGGATAACAACAGTTACTGTTTCATGAACACATCTACATACGAGCAGGAGTTTTTAGCCAGAGAGCATGTTGATGAGTCGATTCAATTCTTAAAGGAAAATACTGTTTGCAATGTGCTTTTTTTTAATGGCAAACCGATCGGTATATCGCTTCCTAACTTTGTTAATCTAAGGATTATTAAAACCGATCCCTGGGTCAAAGGTGATACCGCGGCAGGGAGTACGAAACCGGCGACACTTGAGACAGGTTTTCTTGTTCAGGCGCCTCCGTTTGTTGAGGAGGGGGAGCTTGTCAGGATAGATACCAGAACAGGTCAATATGTTGAGCGGGTGAAGGAATAGGTAGATAGGGTGTTGGGCTACATAAGCGCTAAGTTATTTTGTAAACGTTTACAGGTTGCATTTATGCCATACAAGGTTGTTTTGAAAGATGAACGTCGAACATATTAAAAGATGAACGTCCAACATCGAACGTCCAACATCGAACGTCGAATAATGATGTCGCTCCGCTCTTCAAATTCTTGCTCCATCCCCTCCTTACTGCTTACTGCCTACTTCCCCTCTAACCTCCAGCCTTTGACATAGATTTTCGCGGCTGACGCGCAGCGCAGGCGGTTGCGCCGCGTGAAGCCGCTCCCACAGATCTCTGACATCCGACATCTGACCTCTGCCCTCCTACCTCCGTTTCTTTTGTTTTTCATTCGATGTTGGACGTTCGATGTTCGATGTTCATTTTTTTTCTGTCCCTCCTGCGGCACAGCCTAACAGCCTAACAGCCTTCAGCCTAAACAACCTTTTCTACAAGAATTTCGTTAATTGTCCTGTTGCTTGATTGCATGACGGTATATTTTACATTCTTGTATATTAATGTTTCTCCCTTTTTCGGGATTTTCCCAATCTGTTTCAGAAGAAATCCTCCAATGGTTTCATAATCCTCTTTCGGCAGATTAAGATTCATTTTTTCGTTGGCACGCTCGATTTCCATTGCAGCATTTACCAGGAACCGGTTTTTGCCGAGATTGACAAATTGACCTGTTTCCATATCATATTCATCTCGGATTTCCCCAACAATTTCTTCAAGAATATCCTCAAGTGTAATAATTCCCACAGCTCCGCCATATTCGTCAACAACGATTGCAATGGAGTCGTGGGTTTTCTGAAACGAAAGCAGAAGATCATCAGCTCTTTTAAGTTCAGGCACAAAAACCGCCTTGCGCATAACCTGACCGATCTTTGTCAGGGTGTCGGGGACGTCGAGTAGATCCCGGGCAAATATAACGCCTGTAAGGTTGTCAATTCTATCTTTGAACACCGGGAGTTTGGAATAGCCGGTCTGGCTGATTATTTTTATGGCATCCTCTACAATGGCTGTGTCTGGTATTGCTGTGACATTAATTAGAGGAACCATGACATCGGCAACATCCGATTCAGCAAGATGAAAAACCCTGTGTATGAGTTTTTTTTCTTTTTTCTGAAGATCGCTTTCTTCGCCGGACACCCTTAGTATTAACGCCAGATCCTCTCTGGTTATAAGATGTTGTTTTTTAAAGGCTTCCTGTCCTAAGCGGCCGTAAAACAGCCTGCTGGCCCAAAAAACCAGATATGTAACAGGCGATATAATACGTGATGCTACCCATAGTGTTTTAGCGATCCTTGGGGCGATTTTCGTTGCATTTTGCTGGAAAAGTGTTCTTGGGATTATTTCTCCAAACATCAAGAGCACGGGAGACATGATAATAATTGTCAAGAACTCGCCATAGATTTCGAAAAAGTGGTGAAACCATGTAGCAGCGATAACTGAGGATATTATCACGAACATATTTGTTCCTGTGCTGGTAGTCGCAAGGAACCATTGCTGGTTGTTAATCATATTCAGCGCAAGCCCGGCCCCTTTTGACCCTTTTGCAATCTCTTGCCTGAGTTTTAGCTTGCTTGAAGCTATCAGCGCCATCTCAGAGCCGGAAAAAAAGGCCTGAACAAGAATGCAAAGAACTATTATAATTATATTCAGGCTGATCATCGGGCTTCACCCATATCATGCTCATCATAGATTTCACCAAATAGTTCTTCTAAAAGGTCTTCCATTGTGACAAGTCCTGAAACCATTCCCTGGTCATTCAGGCAGATGGCAATATGTGTATGTTTTTGCTTTAAGATATAAAAGAGTTCATCAACCATTTTTGTTTCTGGTATAAAAAAAGGTTTTCTGCATATTTTTGGCAAAAGTTTTGTTTGGCCGCTGATCTTTTTACTTTTAACCTTTAGCAGATCCTTTACATAAAGAATTCCAGTGATTTTATCTGCAGTTTCTTTGCAAACCGGTATCCTGGAAAAAGGGGTCTTCTTAATATGTTTTAAAATGGTATCTATATCCATATCTTCCGTCAGGCAGAACATTTTTTCCACGGGAGTCATGGCTTCAAAGAGATGGGTGTCGCTGAACTCGAAAACATTGTGGATAAGCTCCTTTTCCATCTTTTTCAGCTCGCCCCCTCTGTGGCTCAGATCAACCATGTCGCGGAAATCATCCTCCATGATTGCAGACGGAGGTTTTTGTTTTTCAAAGCCTGAAAATTTGATTATTAAATTCGCCGACTCATTGAAAATCCACCGCAAAGGAGTAATTAGTTTTGAAAACAGGTAAAGAGGTCCTGATACAAAAGGGGCGACACGCTCATTATGGGCCACTGAAAATGTTTTTGGTATTACCTCGGCAAATAACAGGGTCAAAGGGGTCAGGATAACAATTGCAGCCCATTTGCCGTGTTCGCCTAATATGGATATAAAGAGATATGTTGCTACAACGGATGCGGCTATATTTACAAGATCGTTGCCCATAAGGATTGTAATTATAAGCTGTTTCGGATGCATAAGAAGCCTGTCAATCACGGCGGCTTTTTTATTCTTGCTTCTTCTTATGCGTTCACGCTGCATTAGCGAAAGGGAAAACAGAGCGGTTTCCGATCCTGAGAAAAAACCTGAAAAAATAAGCAGAAAAAATATTATGCAGATTTTGATGATTATCGTAAATTCCAATTTATCATCCTGTTTTGTAAACGTTCACAGGTAGGGTGCATTTTATGCACAGCACTGGTGCATAAAATGCACCCTACATAACTTTAAGAGCCAATTAGATAATTTCTATAGAGTAGTAGAACCGGTAATCGCAGGAACCAGAGAAAAACAACGACAAGTAATCAAACTTACGGTTAAGCGTTCTCAAAGACAATCTTACAAAACAAGACTAAACAGAAGATCGTCACGTATTAGTCACAAACGTATAAACAAATGGCAGAAGATTGCCAACTAATAAAATAC